>NZ_CAIJDS010000004.1:0-244468 GCF_903819475.1 Rhodococcus sp. UFZ-B548 | reverse complement strand
CCGGTCATATCGAGACGATGCGGGCAGCGCTCCCCGAAAGCCTCTCCTTCGTCCGGAATCTCTTCCAGCCGTAGCTGAATTCACGCGTTTGTCGCATGGCTGGCAGGGGTCCGCTTGCGGCTCGCGATCTCGTCGGAGAGCTGCTGCACGTGGACGGGGTCCGCGTCCCTGGCAAGGGCGACGTAGTGATCCATGACGGCCGGCCGGTAGCGCACGGGCAACGTCTGTCCCGGGGCGAGTCGTGTCAGCTCGGTGATCGTGAGGTCTTCGTCTGCGATACCGCGAAACAAGATGCCGTCGGAGGTCTCCACGTCGAACATCAGGACCACGCGTGGATTGCTGTTGACCTCCCGCCAGTCGACGAGAACGCCGAGCGCAAGCACCCCCGTCCGCAGTTCCGCATTGCGCTTGCGTGCATCACTGCTCATGAGCGGGTTCGGGGCGACGCCAGGAAAGTCGGGCCCGACGCCGAGCGATTCCCGACTCAGGTCAGGCCGGAGCTTTGACATCACATCGTCGAGCGTCATCTTCGAATCGTGGCGCTTCTTCTTCCAACCGAACATCCTGCCCCTCCCTCACCTCGGTGCCGGAATCTCGGCCTGGCGCTTCGCTCTGACCGCGATTGTATGTCGCGGTCATTCCCGATCTCCGTCACATCGTCCCGTCGCGATGGGGTCGCCGTCTGCGGTCGTGGACGGGCTCGGTCAGGGCACCTGTCTGTCGGACGAGTCATAGACCAGGAACCGTTGTCAGTTGGATCATCTACTGTATTCGCCTGCTCGGCGGTCCGGCCACCTGCGGTGTCCACGCGAAGAGAAATTCGCTGGGCTCCGCGATGACCTTTCCGCAGCGCTGGCAGGCCATGATCGAGCACTACGACACCACGCCCGAACAGACCTACACGTGGGCAATTTGGAGAAAAATTAAGCGTCACAACAAAACCCGACGCCAGTCGAGTTTCGGCCGACTCCCAAGCCGGGCGCTCCGGAGCGAAAACTAGCCGACCTCGACACCACCAAGTTTCACATCCACTGGCGCCCCGATGCCGATCACCACATGCAAGCAGGGCTGGGCGGAGGGTTTCGTGGTTGTCGACGCCGTCGAAGTCTCCTATGGCATCTCCGATGGAGATACGTCCAACCCTGGGTCAGCATCGCCGGAAAGTCGAGTATGGTCCGGTCATGGGCCGACTCACAGAACTACTCAAGTCCGTAAAATCGCTCGGATCACGCAAAGACACCGCCGCCAAGCAGGAAAAACGCGCACTGGATCGGTGGGAAAACGAAGGCGGTCCTGTCGCAGAGGATCCACGACAACGCTGACCTCGGACGAGTGCCAGAGCGCCTGGACCGATCAACCCAGCCAGAATGGGCCGCAACGACCTGATCGGCTTCTCAAAGCCGCACCCACACTGACTCCGGTCAGTGGGTCGGCGCCGGCAGCGCAGACCTCGACGCACACGGAAATACAACAGACGTTTTCGACGGCTGAGTTCGGTCACACTACGTCGTGGGTAGTGACGAATCCCCACGGTCACCAGTGGCTATGACTACCACCTGAACAACAGCGTCTTCAGGCATCTCGGGGTAGTAGTTGACCCGGAGTTGTCTTGCGAAATTCGTCATGTCGGTGCCGGGTGGCTGGCGAGCTGCTAGCGGCGACAGATGAGCGAGATCGTACGTTTCTACAGCGGTGACCTGTCCTGCAAGGGGGCGGGCGGTCGGGTGATTGTCGAAGATGAAAATTGCCGGCCCTTTGTGAATGTCTTCGCGCCAGCGGACGGTGGAAACTTTCGCGCCAGAAATCACTGCCGTGTAATGCTTCTGATGAAAGTGCACGGTTTGAGCAGGCGCACCGGTCGTCATGTTCGCATTGTCCACTGAGTGTCTCCTCCGGACCATAGATCGAACGAAGAATCGCGTTCAACGACTCCCCGCCCCGGTAAGCCCGTCCTGCTCCCAATGGCTTGTCACTGATATTCGCCGACTTCTGAGGCTGCAGATGTTCACCGGATGCGTTCTCGCAGAATGCTCGAACCTCGTGGCCGAGGTCGGTTGTGCCAGAAGCAATAAACAAAGCCGGCTGTGCGAGCAACGGCGCACCGGTACCCGCGTGAGCGGTCGGTGGGAGTGCGGCGTCAACCGACGTGGACGTGTGGCCGTCGGGACTGGTCGGGTTCGGCTCGGCGGAGAACCTCACGGGTCACGGGAGCGGTTTCGCCCTCACCGATGAACAGGAAGCGGAGCAGGTACATGATCGGGTTTCCCTCGGTCCACTCGAAGTAGACGTCGGGAATCACGCCGGTGATGTCTCTCGTCCGCAGGAGAACCGCCGCAATGGTGTTGGGGACGGCAGGGCTGTCGACCCAGAGGATCCGGTGCTCACCGCGCTGTCGTCCGTGGACGAGGAGGTCGGTGCTGAATTCGGAGGAGTCCGTGACGTTGACCTCGATGAAGATGATCGACTCCGCCTCCGGGATGTTGCTTTCGGCGCGCTGCTGCGATTCCTTCTGCCGATACTCGTCCTCGTCGAGACGATCGACGTCGTGCGCCACCATCGCGAGGTAACCCTTCTCGGCTGCCTCGGCGATGAATTGCAGTGCAGTCTCGTCGAATTCGACGGAGGTTGCCCGTAGTTCGAAGGCTCGCGAGATCCGGGAAAGGAAGGACACCACCATGATCGCGGCGATGAAGAACGATGCGACTTTCACACCGTCTGGACGTTCGAAGATGTTCGCGATCGTCGTGTAGACGAACAAAACTGCAACAAAACTGAACCCCACGAACAGTTTTCGCTGACCGTGCTTGCGAGCGGACAGGGCAACGGCGACGGTCGCCGACGAGATGAGCACGAGGACACCGGTTGCGTACGCGGAACTCTGAGCGTCGACACCGGCGTCGAAGTAGATCGTGACGGTGATGGCGATGACGCTGAACACGAGGACCAGCGGACGCACGGCGCGGGCCCACGACGGCGCCATGCCGTAGCGGGGGAGATACCTCGGAACAAGATTGAGCAACCCTGCCATTGCCGACGCACCGGCAAACCAAAGGATGAGGATCGTGCTGAGATCGTAGACGGTTCCGAAGATCTCACCCAGATAGTCGTGCGCGAGGAAGGCAAGCGCGCGACCGTTGGCAGCGCCTCCGGGTTGGAACTCGTTTTCTGGGATCAGGATGGTGGTGACCAGGCTCGACGTCAGCAGGAATCCGCTCATGATCAGCGCCGCAGTGGTGAGCAGGCGCCGTGCGCCTTTGATTCGGCCACGTGGATTCTGTTCCGTGTCGTGCGGATCGCCCTTGATCTGCGGCATGACCGCGACGCCGGTTTCGAAGCCGGACAGACCGAGAGCCAACTTCGGGAAGACGATCAGCGCGATCAGGATCATCATCGCCGGGTTTCCGTGCTCGGTGGTCATGGCGCGCGTCCAGTCGGTGACCAACGACGGCGCGGTCGCGATGTGCCACAAACCTACGGAGATGACCACCACGTTCAAGGCGAGGTAGACGGCGACCAATCCGACCGCGATACCGATCGCTTCGGTGAATCCGCGGAGGAATACCGCAGCGAGGAGCGCGAGCAGAACAAGGGTGACGGCGACGGTGTGTCCGGAGAGAAAGGTTGGAGCAAAAGGATTCTCGACGAGGTGCGCCGTGGCATCGGCAGCCGAGAGCGTCATAGTGATGAGGAAATCGGTGGCCGCGAATCCGAGAAGCACGAGAACGAAGATCTTGCCGCGCCACTTGGGCAGCAGCTTCTCGAGCATGGCGATCGACCCCTCGCCATGCGGACTCTCGCGAGCCACTCGCCGGTAGACCGGGAGCGCACCGAACAGCGTCAGCAGAATCAACACGACTGTCGCGATGGGAGCCAACGTGCCGGCCGCCAGTGCCGCGATACCGGGTTGGTAACCGAGAGTGGAGAAGTAATCGACACCCGTCAGGCACATCACCTTCCACCACGGGTGGCGCTTCTCCTTCTTCGGCGCCATCCGGTGTGGCCCCAGATGTCCGGCGGGTTCCTCGGTGATGTCCGCGAGCAGCCAGGCCTCGGTGCGTTGTTTCACAGACGGAGCCCTGTTGTCGGCCGGAACCTCGTTGTCGGCTGCGGTCACCACGGCGTCACGGCTTCAGATAGACATCGTTGAGCGTGACCGTCCGCAGGTTCCGGCTTCGGATGATGTCCACCAGTTGCGGATACACGTGGGTCACGGGCAGATAGTTGAGGTGTCCGATCACTATGGCCCCCGGATTGAAGTACTGGTTCGCCATCTGCAGGATGTACTCCTCGGTGATCAACGAAGAATCCGACAGCGACCCGTACCAGAGGGTGGGTACGGTGTAGCCGACGCTCGCGGCCACGGAATCGACTGTCGCGTTGTGCCTTCCATACGGCGGCCGAAAGTACGGCGCCGCATCCACGCCGTAGGTGTTGCGCAGGAACGTGCCGTTCTTCGTCAGCTCGTCGGCGATCTGCTGCTTCGACACTGACGTCAGATCCGGGTGCGAGTAGGTGTGATTGCCGAGCTGAATTTGTCCGCTCTCGACAAGAGGTCTGAGAAGTCCGGCGTTTTCGGTCCACGAGTTGTATTGCCCGTTGACGAAGTACGTCAAACGGATGCCGGTGTCTTTTGCGAACTGTGTGTAGAGGCGCACGACTTCGGAGCTGGCTCCGTCGTCAACCGTCAGGGCCAACAGATCCCCGCCGCCGGGCAGGGCGGTCAACGATCCGCCGGCGGGCAGCGGCACCCGGGCAGACGGCGGTGGAGGCGGCAGCAAGGCAGGCGGGAGATTCGGAACAGCGGCGGGGTCTGCTGGCTCGTCGGCTGCGGCGACGGCCGTCCCGACGGAACGTGACGAACAAGCGGTTCCCATGGTCACTGCGGCGGTTCCGGTCAGAGTTGCTGCTGCGAGGGCACTGAGGAAGCGTCGGCGGTCCACAGGGCGGAGCCTAGAGCAGATTTGCCCAATTCGGACTTCATTCTCAGCGTTCTTTCAGCGAATGACCAGCTGTGTCCGGTATCGACAGGTTCTACTCAGGAACGGTGGATAGCGTGTCGGCCGTGGAACCGCGACCTCGACACTCGGCAACCAGGCACAGGCGTAGGCGTCAACCGCAGCGGTCGACGCTCTCGGTAGGGCGCAAGCTGGCGGCGGCGTCCCTGTCGACGACGATTCTGGTGGGCGTCGGAATCGGGTGGTATGTGCAGTCGGATCTGACGTCGGGGATGTACCGGTCGGATGCGCTCTCCGCCCTCGGTGACGACGCCGGAAGTTCTCTCGACGGGGATACCAACATCTTGTTGATCGGGCTCGACAGTCGCAAGGCGATGGACGGCAGTGACCTGCCGGCAGAGTTCGTCACCGACAAGTTGCACGCAGGGGACAGTGATGTGGGTGGGTACAACACGAACACGCTTATCCTGCTCCATGTTCCGGGCGATGGTGGCAAGGCCAGTGCGGTGGCAATTCCACGCGACGATTACGTCGCGGTACGCGGCTATGGAATGGCCAAGATCAAGGAAGCCTACGGAATGGCGAAGGCTGATGCGGACGCCAAACTCGTAGCGGACGGTGTGACGGATCCTGCTGCACGAGAACAACAAGCGCGTGAAGTCGGTCGGCGGTCGACACTGACCACCGTGCAGAATCTGCTCAAGGTTCCGATCGATCACTTTGCCGAAGTGAACCTGATGGGCTTCTATGACGTCGTCTCGGCTATCGGCACTGTTCAGGTGTGCCTCAACAATCCGGTGCAGGATGACTTCTCGGGCGCCAACTTCCCGGCGGGGGTTCAGACTCTCGATGCGTCACAGGCACTTTCGTTTGTCCGTCAACGCCACGGCCTGGACAACGGGGACTTGGATCGCACCCACCGGCAGCAGGCTTTCATCAGCGCGGTGATCGCCAACTTGAAGAGCTCCGGCGTCATCGGAAACATTCCGAAGATGACGGCACTGGCCGACGTGGTGAAGAAGGACGTGGTGATCGATTCCGCCATGGATCCCGTCCGATTCGCTTCTCAGGCAAGCGCTCTCGCGGGTGGGAACATCGACTTCTACACCCTGCCCATCGAGGGATACGAGACCGTCGACGGCCAGGACGTCAACATGGTCGATCCGGCGCGTCTGCGTAGTGAAGTGTCGCGGATCTTCGCGGGAGGTGACTCGGCATCTGCACCTGCGATGGACACCGCGATCTCGACCGGGAACGAAGTTGTGGACATCCGCAACGGAACCGCGACGGACGGGTTGGGCGCCGCGTTGGCAGCGGCGATGAAAGCGTCGGGAGTCGAAGTCGGAGAGGTGAGCACCGCAGCTGCGACGGCAAAGTCGGTGGTCAGCTATGGAGTCGGCGCCAAAGTCGTCGCAGAGGCGCTGGCCGAGCAGTTGGGCGTGGCCGCAGTGCCGAACGAGCAGGCAGCGGCCGAATCAGTGTCTGTACTGATCGGTGAGGACAATGCGCAGACCGTGTTCTCGGCCGCTCCGGCGCAGTCGGACTCCTCGGTATCCGCCGGCACAGTTCCCGATACGGGAGCGCAGGGATCACCCATCCGAGCCGACGCGAATGGCGGCATCCCCTGTGTGGACTAACTCTCAGGTAATTCGCACGAAACTCACGCTGACTTCTTCGATCTGCGGGTCTACATTGGAGAAGTCGAACTCAGTCGGGTACTTCACCTTTGGGGTACCTGACTGAGATTGCGTAGTTGAAAGGATCACCGACATGGCTACAACAGCAGCGGTACAGAATCCGACACGCTCACGTGCCAGGACCATGTCCTTGTCCGAGTACGTGGCCGAGCATCCGGCGCAGCGCGTTTTCCCACCGACCAGTGAGCGGGCGGCCAGGATGGCGATGCTCATCATGTTCGCCCTGATGGCCGTCACCCTCGTCGTACTGGTACTTGACGAGGCAGGAATCTTCGGATGAAGGCAGCGGTCTTCGGCTGAGCCCGACCTTTAGTTACTCTTGAGTAATGACTGAACAGAAGAGCTGGAATGCGTTCACCGTCGAGCGCGAAGACAACATCGCCCAGGTGACGCTGATCGGGCCGAGCAAGGGCAACGCGATGGGGCCGGATTTCTGGAATGAACTCCCCGAAATCTTCGCCGACCTCGACGCCGATCCCGAGGTGCGTGCAATCGTCATCGCCGGTTCCGGCAAGCACTTCTCGTTCGGACTGGACCTGCCGGCGATGAGCGGTGAATTCGGTGCCGTCCTCGCGGACAAGGCTCAGGCAGGTCCGCGCACCAAATTCCACGACATGATCAAGCGCATGCAGTCGGGCATCAATGCCGTCGCAGACTGCCGCAAGCCCGTCGTCGCAGCTGTTCAGGGCTGGTGCATCGGCGGCGGCGTCGACCTCATCACGGCGGCGGACATCCGCTACGCAAGTGCCGATGCCAAGTTCAGCATCCGCGAGGTCAAGGTCGCGATCGTCGCAGACATGGGCAGCCTCGCGCGTCTGCCCGCGATCATCGGTGACGGACACCTGCGTGAATTGGCTCTGACCGGCAAGGACATCGACGCAGC
Source organism: Rhodococcus sp. UFZ-B548 (assembly GCF_903819475.1). Taxonomy (NCBI): domain Bacteria; kingdom Bacillati; phylum Actinomycetota; class Actinomycetes; order Mycobacteriales; family Nocardiaceae; genus Rhodococcus; species Rhodococcus sp. UFZ-B548. The sequence continues at coordinate 236,933 of NZ_CAIJDS010000004.1, read as the reverse complement.
GCGCGCCGAGAAGATCGGCCTCGTCAACGACGTTTTCGAAGATGCCGACGCGGTACTGGCAGCGGCGCGCGCGACCGCCAAGGAGATTGCGCTCAATCCGCCGCTCGTGGTCCACGGGATCAAGGACGTGCTCGATCACACCCGCAGCGCGAGCGTGAACGACAGCCTTCGCTACGTCGCAGCCTGGAACGCGGCGTTCCTGCCTTCGCAGGATCTGACCGAGGCCATCACCGCCGTCTTCCAGAAGCGCCCGCCAGTCTTCCAGGGTGAGTAGGAACTGCAAGGGTGAGTAGGAACTGCAAGGGTGAGTAGGAACTGCAAGGGCGAGTAAAAACAGCACAAAAATCCCCGCACATCTTCCGATGTGCGGGGATTTTCGTAAGGCCTGAGAACTCGAGCTCAGTGACCGCCGTTGGCAGCGAGACGCTTGATCGAAGCCTCGATCTCGGCCTCTGCCTCGGCGCGGCCGACCCAGTTGGCTGCCTCGACGTGCTTGTTCGGCTCGAGGTCCTTGTAGTGGACGAAGAAGTGCTTGATCGCATCGAGCTCGAACTGTGAGATGTCACCCAGATCCTGGATGTGATCCCAGCGGGGGTCACCGGCCGGAACGCAGAGGACCTTGTCGTCTCCGCCGGCCTCGTCGACCATCTTGAACATCGCGACTGCGCGAGCCTCGACGATGACGCCGGGGAAGACCGACTCGGGGAGCAGGACCATGGCGTCGAGCGGATCGCCGTCCTCACCCAGGGTGTTTTCGATGAAGCCGTAGTCGGCCGGGTAGCCGAAAGCTGTGTAGAGGTAGCGATCGAGTTTGACGCGACCGGTTACGTGGTCGACCTCGTACTTGTTGCGCTGACCCTTGGGGATCTCGATGGTGACGTCGAACTCCACGCCGATTCCTCGCTGTCGTGTCGGTAATGATTCGTCGGAAGGATATCGGGTCAAGGATAAGGTTGCCTGACCACCCAGTAGGCAGAGCACAGACGGAGGGGCGTTGGCGGGCCAAGGAAAGAAGAAGATCGGCTCGTTGGAAGAGAGTCGACGGCGTAACTTCCGCATCCTTCTGGCGGTCGGTGCAGTGGTTGTACTGGCCGTCGCCGGAGTTGTCGTCGTGAAACTCGGTACGTCGAACGACACAGCCGGCAGCGCGACCGTGACTACGTCGCCGCAGCCTGCGCTCGTGACGCCGTCACCTCAGGTGGTGCCCGTCCCGACGGACGCACCGATCCCGAGCGCGTCGGGAATCGCAGCGGCGATCGGCCCGGCCGTGGCCAACCCGGATCTGGGGAAGTTCACCGGAGTTGTCGCTGATGCGCTCACCGGAAACATTCTGTGGAGCGCAGACCCGTCGACGCCGATGACGCCTGCGTCCACGACGAAGGTGCTGACCGCATCGGCGGCACTGCTGAAGCTGCCGCTCGACCACAGGCTGGCCACGACGGTGGTCCCCGGAGCGAGCCCCGGGCAGGTCGTTCTGGTCGGCGGTGGTGACCCGACGCTGACGGCGACGCCGAAGGGGCAGAGCGGGTACTACGCCAATGCTGCTCACATCGCGGATCTCGTCGACCAGATCAAGGCTGCCGGTACGCCGGTAACCAGCGTCGTGGTGGACTCGAGCTTGTTCAAGGGCGACAACATGGCCACCGGGTGGTTCCCCGCTGACATCGCGGCCGGTTACATCACCCCGATCGAATCGGTGATGATCGAAGGTGGTCGGTACGACGGCACTCAAGACGAGTCGCCGCGTTCGGAAACGCCCGCGTTGGACGCGGGCAAGGTGCTCGCTCAGGCCCTCGGTGTCGATCCCGCCAACGTGAGTCTCGGCGCGGCGCCTGCCGGTGCCAAGCCGATCGCCACCGTGCAGTCGGCGCCGCTGAGCGACCGACTGCTGCAGATGATGGAACATTCCGACAACGTGCTCGCCGAGACCATCGGGCGTGAGGTCGCGATTGCCTCCGGAATCGAAGCCTCGTTCACCGGAGCCGTCGACGCGACCGGCAAGACCTTGCAGGCCGCCGGGTTCGACTACACCGGAGTTTCGCTGCACGATTCCAGCGGACTTTCCGTCGACGATCTCATTCCCGCTCAGGTACTCGATCGCGTCATGACGGCGGCGGCCGGTGACGGTGATCCGAAACTGCGTCCGCTGCTGGACTACCTTCCGGTGGCCGGCGGAACAGGAAGTTTGTCCGACCGCTACGCGTCCGGAAACCGAACCGGTGCGGGTTGGGTACGGGCCAAGACGGGAACTCTCTCGACGGCCAGCGCGTTGTCAGGGTTCGTGGTCGATCAGAACGGGCGAGTGCTCACCTTCGCACTGATGTCCAATGACCGGCCGCCAGAAGTGAGCCGTCCTGCCCTGGACGCGATTGCCGGAGCATTGAGGAATTGCGGGTGCCAATAGTGGCCGAAAAGACTCCACAAGATGATGAAGCCTCGGCTCCGCTCGGTGGTGCCGTCGACTGGAGTCTTGCCGCCAAAGCCGGGATAAAACTGGCGCGCGGCGGCCCCGCGATGTCTCGCTACACGGCCGAGACGGCAACCGCAGAACTCGCCGAAGCGTCCAAGCGCGCAGAACTGCCGGTTCGTGAAGTGACCGGTTTGGCCGACGGTCTACCGGTCCCGGGCGCTGACGTGCTGGACCGGGCCGGGTGGATCACGGCGGCCTCGCGGTCGATGGCGCATCTCACCGGCGCCGACCCTGACGGCAGTGGCAATCTCATCGTCGGAAAGCCGGCGGGCTTGCAGGCCGGCGCCATGCTGGCGTACCTGTCTTCGGCGATCCTCGGGCAGTACGACCCGTTCACCGGCGAGCACGGCACCCTGCTTCTGGTCACACCGAACATCGTCTCCGTCGAACGGTCCCTTCGGCTGAACCCGAGTGACTTCCGGTTGTGGGTCTGCCTGCACGAGGTCACTCACCGGGTTCAGTTCTCGTCCTCACCGTGGCTAGCGGAGTACATGAAGGAATCCGTCGAAACGCTTGGTGCGACGGTGGACGAGTCGATGACCGACGTTGTCGGGCGCCTTGCTGCAGAGCTGCGCTCGCGGAAGGAACCCGACTCCAGTGACGGTGCGACGGCGGGCGGGATCATCGGCCTGCTGCGTGCTTCGCAGGCGGAACCCCAGCGTGACGCGCTGGATCGGATGCTCGTACTCGGCACTCTCCTCGAAGGGCATGCAGACCACGTGATGGACGCCGTCGGCCCCGCCGTGGTGCCGTCGGTGGCAACTATCCGCGCGGCCTTCGACAAGCGTCGGCAGCGCAAGTCCAACCCCGTGCAGCGGATCATCAAGATGCTTCTCGGCATGGACGCCAAGATGGCGCAGTACGTACGCGGCAAGGCCTTCGTCGACGCGGTAGTTCTCAAGGTCGGCATGGAGCAGTTCAACACCATCTGGACCGGGCCCGAGACCTTGCCGTTGCTCGACGAGATCGACAATCCCGACGCGTGGGTAAAGCGCGTTCTCGGCTAGATGCTGCTGCCTGAGACGCCTGCCCTACTGGCGCTGCGACAGGCTGTGCGGGCGTGGACGCTCGCATTCGAGCCACGACGCCGTGTGGTCGTCGCCCTGTCCGGGGGCGCCGATTCATTGGCGTTGACCGCAGCAGCGGTAGCGGAAGCCGATTCGGTCGACGCGTTGATCGTGGACCATCGGCTGCAGCCTGGTTCTGATGCCGTCGCGCGCTCGGCCGCAGACCAGGCGCTGGCGCTGGGTTGCCGGACCGCGACGGTGCTGACCGTCGACGTAGCCGAAGGTGGGAGTCTCGAGGCCGCAGCGCGTGAGGCTCGGTACAACGCCCTGCGCGACGCCAGGACTGACCTCCCGGTTCTGCTCGGACACACGCTCGACGATCAAGCAGAGACCGTCCTTCTCGGACTGTCCCGCGGGTCCGGTGGGCGATCGATTCAGGGTATGGCGGCATTCGACGCCCCCTGGGGACGGCCGCTGCTCGGCATCCGTCGATCGGTGACCAGGGCGGCCTGCGTCGACCTGAGAATCACGCCGTGGGAGGACCCGCACAACAACAATCCCGAGTTCACTCGTGTCCGTCTGCGGCACGAGGCGTTGCCGCTACTCGAAGAAATTCTCGGCGGGGGAGTTCCCGAGGCGTTGGCCCGGACCGCGACGCAGTTACGTGAGGACGGCGAGGCGCTCGACGAGTACGCCGAGGCCCTACTCCTACGGGTTGTCGTCGACGAAGAAGTGGAAGTGGACACACTTGCCGAAGCCCCCACCGCAATCCGTCGACGTGCTCTACGGGCCTGGCTGCTGCAGGGCGGCGCAAAAGCATTGACGGACAAACAGTTACGCGCAGTCGACGCCCTGGTGACCGACTGGCGGGGGCAAGGCGGCGTCGCGATCGGGGGCGGAACACCGGAGGCGAGGTTGGTGGCGGCCCGGCGACGTGGCAGGCTGATCCTCGGATTCGAAGACCGACGAAGGGTTTGACGCGTGTACGAGGGCGACATCGCATCGGTACTGATCTCCGAAGAACAGATCCGTGCACGAACGGCGGAACTGGCTGAGGAAATCGCCAAGCGTTACCCGGCAGGCGCCCCCGAAGGGGATCTCCTGCTGATCGGCGTCCTCAAGGGAGCGGTCTTCTTCATGACCGACTTCGCCCGCGCCCTGCCGATCCCGTCGCAGATGGAATTCATGGCCGTGAGCTCCTACGGATCCTCGACCTCGTCTTCGGGCGTCGTCCGCATCCTCAAGGACCTCGACAAGGACATCGCCGGTCGCCACGTGCTGATCGTCGAGGACATCATCGACTCGGGCCTGACGTTGTCGTGGTTGATGCGCAACCTCAAGACGCGCAATCCCGCTTCGCTCGAGGTCGTCACCCTGCTCCGCAAGCCGGACGCCGTCAAGATCGACGTCGACGTCCGCGACGTGGGCTTCGACATCCCCAACGAGTTCGTCGTCGGTTACGGCCTCGACTACGCCGAGCGGTACCGCGATCTGCCGTACATCGGCACCCTGGACCCTGAGGTCTACGGCGGCTGAGCCTGCTCGCGCCTGGAGTGCGGCTCAGGCGCGGACCCTGGGCAAGACATCGTCGTGCTCCAAATGGTTTCGTGTCGGGGCGCTGAGCGGTTCGTTCCAGTTTTGTGTTGGGATCGGGATGGATTTGATTTCCGAGTTGTGAACTGACGTGGATAACGCAGCTGCATCCCTGCGTGGCATACTAAATTGCTGTGAAGTGGTTCAATTCGCAGATCAGCGAATGGTGTCCCGGCGATTTCCGTTGAGGCATCTCGAAGTTCCTGCTGACGTGTCCACGGCTACGGCTACGGCCACAGACTCGAAGCATGGCGATGTCACGTGTCTCCGACAAGCCGCGATGCTTGAACGTACCCATAAAACACGCAAATTCCGCGTCGACGGATTGATCTCTCGATCAATCGCCGATGGTAGGCGTAGCGATGCGCTTTCGACGGCTCCTCATATTTTGGCCGTGCTGGCAAGTTCATCGACGGCGTACGGCTGAAGTCGGGGTACTCGCCGACTAGGTGCTGCGGTTAGGTGAGTTTCGTTCTGGAAAAGGCGAGGTAGTAGGTCCAAGGCTCGTCCTTTGTTCCGATAGGGTGGCGCTCGATCTCCAAAACTGGACGGTTTGTCGGTATCACTCTCTATTCTGATTGAACTAACGAAATCCGTTTCAGCGGACCGGTCCCGAACGCGTTGCATTCAAGATTTATGGATGGGACAGATTCGCTAATTTTGGCAATTTCCAACCACACCCACCAGTGTGATCGGTTCTATCCAGGAATGAAGGAGCACGACGATGTCCGAGCCATCTGACCAGATACCCGCGGGCTGGTACCCAGATCCAGCGGGCGGTCAACGTTACTGGGATGGGACAAAGTGGCTACCCCTGCCTGCGCCGGATTCGAAGGACTCGCCCACATCGCGAAAGCGGCCACCGAAGAAGGTTTTGATAGCGGCGCTGGCGATTGTTCTTCTCGCGGCGGTCGGCGGGACAGTCTGGAAACTGTCCCATGATTCCAACGTGAAGGCTGAGCGGGATGCAGCGGCAGCGGCGGTTCAGTTGGCGGCCGATGAAGAAGCTGCCCGCGTTGCCGCCGAAAAATCCGCTCAGGAGAGTAAGGATGCTAGCGAACGCGCCCGACGTATCTTGGCGGTGACCAATATTGAAAGCAGCGTCAAGACAATGGCTGAGGATCACGTTACGAAAGGGTTTATGGACGGTCCGATTATTTCGGTGTCCTGTTCCCCTGTCGGGGGTGGTTCGACTGATGACCTATCTGAAAAAACCACGGTCTTTGAGTGCTTCGCAGCCAACGAGAATAAGGGCGACGGCATGATGAGTGGATACAAGTACCACGCGACGATGAACTGGAGTTCTGGAGAGTTCACCTACGGACTTGGGAAGCCCTGATTCGTAAGGCATCGAATCCCTTGGACGCTTACCGTCGAAGAGATGCTGCAATCGAGTTCACGGGCGGTAGGTAGTTATCTAGCTCAGCTTCGTTTGGTTTCAAGGTTGATGGCTGACTTTGACCTACGCAGGGAGCTGGCAAGGTAACCATCCTCGTAGAGGGTGCGATCGGGTCCTCGGCGATTCGTGAAAACGAAAAGACTTCCGCGAGTGACGGGGCAGCCTGGCGGCAAACTGTGCGAGTGCGAGTGAGAACCTTGAGGCGCATCGGTGCTGTACCGCCGTCTCGATGCTGGTATCGGGTGCGGTCGTGCAGAACTCACGACCGCACCGCGTCGATTGCGCAAGCGAGTTGCCTTCAGAGCGTCAGCAGCTTCTTCTGGACTTTGCCCATAGCGTTGCGGGGCAAGCTGTCCACCAGACAAACCTGACGAGGGCGCTTGTGGATCGACAGTGATTCGGCGACGAAGTCCGAAACCACCGCGCAGTCAGCTACGTCCCCGACGATGAATGCGACTATGCGTTGGCCGAGGTCGTCGTCCGGCACACCGACGACGGCGGCCTCGCGAACGCCGGGGTATGCCAGAAGTGCCTGTTCCACCTCGCCTGCACCGATGCGGTATCCACCGGACTTGATCATGTCGACCGACTCGCGGCCGACGATGTGGTGGAATCCGCTGTCGTCGATCACCGCGATGTCGCCGGTGCGGAACCAGCCGTCCTCGGTTATGGATTCCGCTGTCTTCGAGGGGTTGCCGAGGTACTCGTCGAAGAGCACGGCTCCCGCAACTTCCAGTTGCCCAAGCTGCTCTCCGTCGTGCGCCGACAATTCGCCGTTCTCGCCGCGCAACCTCGTCCTGACTCCCGGAACGGCGTGCCCGACCCAACCCGGGCGACGTTCGCCGTCGTGCGTCGTGCTGACGGTGATGAGGGTTTCACTCATTCCGTAGCGCTCGACGGGAGCCAATCCGGTCAGCGATTTCATCCGCTCGAACAATGGAACCGGAAGTGGTGCACTTCCGGACACGAGCAAGCGCGCGGATCGCAATGCTGCTGCCGCCGAGGGCTCACCGCACACGCGTGACCAGACGGTCGGAACACCGAAGTACAACGAGCCACCCGCTGCGGCATACGAATCCGGAGTTGGTCTGACGGTATGAATCAGCGGTGAACCGACGCGCAAGGCGCCCAACACGCCGAGAATCAACCCATGGACGTGGAAGAGGGGCAGTCCGTGGACGAGTGTGTCCTCCGGAGTCCAATTCCACACGTGGGCAAGTGCGTCGAGATCTGCTGCGATCGCTGCTCGCGAGAGGACGACGCCTTTCGGCGCTCCGGTGGTTCCTGAGGTGTACATGATCAGTGCGGTAGCTGCCGCGCTCGGTTCGGGATAGGACGTCGCAGATCGCGCGTGAATATCGATGGGAATCAACGGGATACTCGAATCCGACGGTCCGTCTCCGAGTATCAGTTCGGCCTGGGAATCGGCGATGATGTGCTGACGTTCGAGCGGGCCGGAGTCCGGTGGGATCGGGACCACGGCAACACCGGCGATCAGCGCGCCAGCGACGGCGACCACTGTCTCGAGGCCGGCGGCGGCTTGTACTGCCACTCGCTGTGCACCGTGGATTCGATCGGCGACCGCGGTGGCGGCGGCCAACAAGTCGGCGCGAGAGAGGGTCGCGCCTTCGCCGAAACTGACCGCCGCTCCGTGATCGTCGAAGATGCGGGGGTCGAGGGAGCGCAGAAGTGTGGATTCGCTGTTCATCGCGAGTTCCCTTTCTTTGAGCGAAGATTCAGACGGACCAGGGAACAACGAACAGCAACCAGGCGAGAATCGGCGTCACCACCATGATGGTCATGCCCCACCGCATCGTCAGCCCGAACACCACGTCGCGTTCTTCCGGAGCGGCGTTCGCCACCACCAGCGCGCCGTTGGTCGAGAACGGACTGCAATCGACCAGAGACGACGAGATTGCCAGTGCGATAACCAGGCCGGTTGCATTGACCTGGCCGGTCATGAGGAAGGGAATTGCCAAAGGGATGAGTGCACCGAGGATTCCGGTGGTGGATGCAAACGCCGACACGATCGCGCCGATCAGACAGATCAGGAACGCCGCGAGAAGTGGAATGCCCACGTGAGCTACCGAATCCCCGAGCCACTGGACGGTGTTTTGGTTCTGCAATAGGGCCACGTATGTGACGATTCCGCCGATGAGGAGGACGGTGCCCCAGCTGATCTTGTCGACGGCTCCGCGGGCGGAGGCCGGGAAGATCAGGGTGAGAAGTACCGCGACGGTCAGTGCGGTGAATCCGACGTCGAGGTCGAAGACCAAGGCGCCGAGTGCAAGTGATGCCAGCCCGAGCAGGGTGAGTCGCCGCTCGAGATTGAGTGCTCCCTCGTGCGGAGCGGTCCCACCCGAGGACTTGCCGCCACCCTTCGAGCTGTCGCCGGAACCCGAACCGGTGATGGTGTCGCCACCGCCCGACGCGTTGCCGACTGCGCTGACGAGCACGCGCTCCGAGGCGCCGCGTGCAATCAATGCGCGACCGCCGAACGAGACGTACGCGATTGCGGCAACAACGGCTGCGGCCGCGAAGGTCGAGACGAACAGCAAGGCCGGGCTGGACGGGAGGCCGTTCTGGCGCATGACGTCGTTGGTGATCACACCGAAGATTCCGATGGGGGAGAAGCTGCCCGCCGTTGCGCCCTGGACGACCATGAAGCCCATCAGCATGGGGTGGATCCGGTAGCGGGTGGCGAAGCCCATTGCCACGGGCGCGATGATGGCGACGGCAGCGGGACTGACCGCGCCCATGGCGGTGACGGCCGCGCACACCGCGAACATCGCCCACGGCACGAGGGCCACTCGTCCTCTGACCGCACGGACCGCCGCGTGAATGATCCAGTCGACCGTGCCGTTGTTTCTGGCCAGCGCGAACAGGTAGGTGACGCCGACCAGGATGACGAAGAGGCTGGCCGGGAAGCCGTCGAGGATCTCGCTGGTATCGACAGTGAAGACCAGTGTTCCGACGACGAAGGCAGCCACCAGGGCAAGCGCACCCATGTTCACCGACCTCACGGTGGATATGACGAACACCAGGACAAGTACTGACAGGGCTATGACATTTGCCATCGAACTCTCAATCCGTTCGCGACCAGCTTGTGGTCTGCATCACTTGGAATTGGCCTAGCCTCTCTGCCACTGCTCCATTTGTCAAGTACACTCCGAGGCATGAATTCGACGTCATCGCCCGGCTCGCGCTCGGGCCTGCCCGGACGATTGAAGCGTCCGCGTCTGTATGAGCAGTTGGCCGAGCACATTTCGAATTTCATCGAGGCTCAAGGCCTTTCGCCCGGCGATCGGCTTCCTCCCGAACGCAGCCTGGCTGCCGAACTCGGCGTCAGTCGAGCGTCGCTGGCTCAAGCGCTCGTGGCCCTCGAGATTCGAGGCAGAGTGGAAATTCAGCACGGTAACGGAGCGGTGATTCGCGAAGCTCCCACGCCCGACGCGGGTAGGTCTGCGGATTCGGGAGTGCGGTTGCAAGACCGAACTGTCGACGAACTGACTGCTGCCAGGGAAGCGATCATGGCCGGCCTGGCTCGGGCGGCGGCGTCGAATCCCAACGCTGCGCTTCGGGTCGCGATGTTGACCGACGACGGGACCGCGAGAAACTTCGCCGAGACATGGCGCTGCGTCAGGCACCTGGCCGGTGGCGGCTTATTGGCTGATCTCGACGACACCATCGCCAAGCAGGCGGACGTGCCCGAGTCCTCGGCGCGACTGTCTGCGCGACTCGATCAGCTCGCGCACCGGATCATCGACGGTGACCAATCGGGCGCCGCTGACGCTGTTGCGGGAATCCTCTCCGAAACGGCCTGACGAATAACGACGGACGAGCGTCGGAAAAGCGCACGATAACCACTATGAGCATGTTCGCTCACAGGAAACTGTGCTGCGACGTAGCCCGGGAACCTGATCGGCAATGCGCACGTTGAACACAGTGACGACCGTTCCAACCAAGCGGCACGGCCGCTGGCGGGCATCGATGGGGCCGATCGCGGTAACCTGCAGGTGTCCGGTTGGCAGCCGGAAGGCGACCTGGCAGACCCGCACTCTCGAAAGGACCGGCCACATCGGCCGACCTGTATGAACCGTAAGACTGTGTTCCGTAACGTGCTACTCGTAGCCGTCGTGCTGTTGGTGATCTATGCCTTCAGCTACTTCAGCAACGACACCCGCGACTTCAAGACCGTCGACACCTCGGTCGCGATCTCCCAACTCGACGCCAAGAATGTTGAGTCGGCGCAGATCGACGACCGTGAGCAGCAGGTTCGTCTGTGGCTCAAGAACGGCAACGACGCCACCGACGGTAAGACGCAGATCCTGGCGAAGTACCCCGCGAGTGCGTCGGAGCAGATCTTCGACAAGGTCGAAGGCGCCGGAGCGGACAAGTTCAACACGACGGTCACTCAGGAGAGTTGGCTGACGTCGATCCTTCTGTTCGTGCTGCCGATGATCATTCTGTTCGGCATCTTCTTCTTCGTCATGAACCGGATGCAGGGCGGCGGTGGTCGCGGCGGAGTCATGGGATTCGGTAAGTCGAAGGCCAAGCAGCTCACCAAGGACATGCCGAAAACCACGTTCGCCGACGTCGCCGGTGCGGACGAGGCTGTCGAAGAGCTGTACGAGATCAAGGACTTCCTGCAGAACCCGGCTCGCTACCAGGCGCTCGGCGCCAAGATTCCGCGCGGTGTGCTGCTGTACGGCCCTCCCGGAACCGGTAAGACGCTGCTCGCTCGCGCTGTCGCAGGCGAAGCCGGCGTCCCGTTCTTCACCATCTCCGGTTCGGACTTCGTCGAGATGTTCGTCGGTGTCGGTGCTTCGCGTGTTCGCGACATGTTCGAGCAGGCCAAGCAGAACAGCCCCTGCATCATCTTCGTCGACGAGATCGACGCAGTCGGTCGTCAGCGCGGCGCAGGACTGGGCGGCGGACACGACGAGCGCGAGCAGACGCTCAACCAGCTGCTCGTCGAGATGGACGGCTTCGGTGATCGCACCGGCATCATCTTGATCGCCGCAACCAACCGCCCCGACATCCTCGACCCCGCACTGCTGCGTCCGGGACGCTTCGATCGCCAGATTCCGGTCGGCGCCCCCGACCTCGCCGGTCGCCGTGCGATCCTGCGAGTGCACTCGCAGGGCAAGCCGATCGATCCCAACGCCGATCTCGAAGGCCTCGCGAAGCGGACCGTCGGAATGTCGGGCGCCGATCTTGCCAACGTCATCAACGAGGCTGCGTTGCTCACCGCACGCGAAAACGGGACCGTCATCACCGAAGCCTCACTCGAGGAATCGGTGGACCGTGTTGTCGGTGGACCGCGGCGTAAGAGTCGCATCATCAGCGAGCACGAGAAGAAGATCACGGCGTACCACGAGGGCGGTCACACGCTGGCTGCTTGGGCAATGCCTGACATCGAGCCGGTCTACAAGGTCACGATCCTCGCTCGCGGTCGCACCGGCGGTCACGCGATGACCGTGCCCGAAGACGACAAGGGTTTGATGACGCGTTCCGAGATGATCGCTCGTCTCGTCATGGCAATGGGTGGACGCGCCGCCGAGGAGTTGGTGTTCCACGAGCCCACCACCGGAGCGTCGTCCGATATCGACATGGCGACCAAGATCGCACGCGCGATGGTCACCGAATACGGCATGAGTGCCAAGCTCGGCGCGGTTCGCTACGGACAGGAGGGCGGGGATCCGTTCCTCGGCCGTTCGATGGGCGTTCAGTCCGACTACTCGCACGAGATCGCCCGCGAAATCGACGAGGAGGTGCGCAACCTCATCGAGGCGGCGCACACCGAAGCGTGGGCCATCCTCAACGAGTACCGCGATGCGCTCGACCTCATCGCTACCGAACTGCTCGAGCGTGAGACGTTGACTCGCAAGGACCTCGAGAAGATCCTTGCCGGCGTCGAAAAGCGTCCGCGTATCACGGCTTTCAACGATTTCGGTGGGCGCACGCCTTCGGATCGTCCGCCGGTGAAGACTCCTCGCGAACTCGCGATCGAGCGCGGCGAAACGTGGCCGGAGCCCGCTGCTGCACCTGTTCTCGTCAAGGCAGGCGCACCCAACAGCGGTGTCCCCAACAACGGTGGTCTCCCCAACAACGGCAACCAGGGACCCTCGAACGGCTACGCACAGCCCTCGTACCCGCAGCCGAGTGCTCCGCAGCAGACTCCGCAACCGGGAACACCCGACTACGGAGCGCCCGCCGGATGGTCGGCACCGGGTTGGCCTCCGCGTGAGAACCCGTCGCCGACGTACCCCGGACAGCAGTCGGGTGGGTACACCGGTGGACAGAATCCGACCCCGCCGAACCAGTCGCAGGGCCAGTACGGTCAGCCCCAACACTGTCAGCCCCAGCCCGATCAGGGGCAGTACGGTCAACCGCACCCGGGACAGCAGGCGTACCCCGAGCAGCCGCACCCCGGCCGCCGTTACCCCGCGCAGCCCGACTACCCGGTGCAGTACCCGGACGGTGGACCCTTCGCCGATCCGAACCGGGGAAACCCGACCGGCGAAAACCAGTGGCAGAGCCCCGCACCGGAACAGCCGCAGACTCCGCCGCCGCATCATTCGGCTGAGGACGACGGCCCGAGCACCGCTCGCTGGGACGGACCGGACGGATCCCGCTGACCTTGCGCCACTAGGCTCTGCGGCGGGGGACCTGTGAACAATTCTCGAGGAGAGTTCGGTTGTCGGTGAATGATGTGGCCAGTGAACTGGTGTCGCTCGGAACGGGCCGCCCGTTCGATCAGGCGCGGGCAGAGGCTGCCGTACGGGAATTGTTGATCGCGGTCGGTGAAGATCCGGAGCGCCCAGGCCTGCTCGATACGCCGGCCAGGGTTGCGCGCTCGTACAAGGAGATCTTCGCGGGTCTGTACTCCGAGCCCGACGACGCGTTGAACACAACTTTCGACGAGGGTCACCAGGAATTGGTGCTCGTGCGAGACATTCCGATGTTCTCGACGTGCGAGCACCACCTGGTGTCCTTCCACGGTGTTGCTCACGTTGGCTACATCCCGGGAAAGTCGGGCAAGGTCACCGGTTTGTCGAAGCTCGCGCGCGTCGTCGATCTGTACGCCAAGCGTCCGCAGGTTCAAGAACGCCTGACCAGTCAGATCGCGGATGCTTTGATGCGCAAGCTCGACCCGCGTGGAGCCATCGTCGTCATCGAAGCCGAGCACCTCTGCATGGCGATGCGCGGTATCCGCAAGCCTGGAGCCAGCACGACCACGTCAGCGGTTCGTGGGCTCCTGCAATCCAGCGCGGCCTCACGGTCCGAAGCGCTGGACCTCATCCTTCGTAAGTGAGCGAGATGTCCGCGGCTCCCGTTGCAGGTAGCGATCCGGCCCGGATGGTCGTGATGGGGATTCTGAACGTCACCGCCGATTCGTTTTCCGACGGTGGTCAATTTCTCGATCGTGACGCGGCGATCGCTCGCGGGCTCGAACTGCAACGCATAGGCGTCGATATCGTCGATGTCGGCGGCGAGTCGACGCGCCCCGGAGCCACCCGCGTCGATCCGAAACTCGAGGCGGACCGTATTGCCCCGGTGATCGAAGAACTCGTGGCAGCCGGAATTCGCGTCAGCGTCGACACGATGCGTGCTTCCGTCGCCGCCGCCGCGATCGAAGCGGGCGCAGGCATCGTCAACGACGTATCGGGCGGTCGCGCAGACCCCGACATGGCATCCGTAGTGGCCGACGCCGGAGTGCCCTGGATCCTCATGCATTGGCGCTCGGCCGGTGACTACGTCCATCGTGGCAGCGCCGATCACTACGACGACGTGGTCCGCGACGTCCGAGACGAACTGCTGTCGCAGGTCGATCTGGCGTTGAAAGCAGGGGTCGATTCGTCGTCGATCATCCTCGACCCCGGCCTCGGGTTCGCGAAGAACGCCGACCACAACTGGGCCCTGTTGCGTGCACTACCCGAGTTCAACGCGACCGGATTCCCGATACTGGTCGGCGCTTCCCGCAAGCGATTCCTGGGGTCTCTGCTCAGCGATCCCGACGGCAATCCCCGTCCGCCTGGTGGCCGCGAGACTGCGACGGCCGTGGTCTCGGCCCTTGCAGCATGTGAGGGCGCCTGGGGAGTTCGGGTGCACGACGCACAAGCCTCGCTCGACGCCATTGCCGTGGTCGACGCCTGGAACCGTGGACGAGAAAGGGCCTGACATGGGGGACCGAATCGAATTGCGCGGGCTGAAGGTTCGCGGCAATCACGGAGTGTTCGACCACGAGAAGCGTGACGGTCAGGACTTCTTCATCGACATCACCGTCTGGATGGACTTGGCTCCCGCCGCGGCGTCGGACGATCTGACCCATACCCTGCACTACGGCGAGTTGGCGGAAGCCGCCGCAGCCATCGTCGCCGGCCCGTCGCGCGATCTCATCGAGACCGTCGCCGCTGAGATCGCCGACGACGTCATGAAAGATTTGCGAGTCGAGAGCGTCGAGGTCGTGGTCCACAAACCGTCGGCACCGATTCCGCTGGTTTTTGCGGACGTCGCCGTCGTCGCACATCGGACCAGATCGGCATGACGCGCGCTGTTCTGTCGATCGGTTCCAACATCGGCGACAGCGTGGCTCACCTGCAGTCCGTTGTCGACGGGTTGGGCAGCGCCGTCGTTGCTGTCTCACCGGTCTACTCGACGGCGCCGTGGGGTGGCGTCGAGCAGCAGGATTTCTTCAACGCGGTGGTGGTGGTCGACGATCCCCAGGCCGACGCCGCTGAGTGGCTTCGCCGGTCGCAAGCTCTCGAAGAAGCTGCAGACCGGGTGCGCGAACAGCGGTGGGGGCCACGGAGCCTGGACGTGGACGTGGTCGATTGCGAAGGCGTCGTCAGTTCCGATCCCGTGCTCACACTTCCGCATCCGCGCGCGCATCTTCGGGCATTCGTTCTCGTTCCCTGGCTGGACGTCGAGCCTGACGCGACGCTGATCGTCGACGGCCAGAAGTTGCCGGTGGCACAAATTCTCGACGGCCTCGATCGCACTGAGCGCGAAGGTGTCCGCATTACCGATGTGGTGCTTGCGCGGTGACCGAAAACGACAAGGGTTTGAAGCCGACCCGGATCAGTGAACTCGCGGTACTCGCCGCAGTGGCGGCCGTGGCCACCTGGATTCTGATTCGCGTGTTCTACGGTTCGATGCCGCCCATCCCCGTTTATGCGGGAGCGTCGCTGTACTTCGTGGCCGTTGCCGAGGCCGTCTTCGCTTTTGTTATTCGTTCACGCGTCAAGAACCGTCAGGTCGGAGACGGGCTCAGACAGCTTCATCCCATCACCGCCGCCCGAGCGCTGGCATTGGCCAAAGCATCCGCTTTGGTCGGTTCAGCTACCGTCGGTGTCTGGGTCGGAGTGCTGGTGTATCTCATCCCACAGCGCTCGGTTCTGCAGGCCGCAGCCTCCGACACGCCGGGCGCGTGGGTGGGGTTGGGCGCCGCAATTGCGCTGGTAGCGGCAGCTCTGTGGCTCGAACATTGTTGCAAGACGCCGGAAGATACACCTGACGAGCCCGCGCACTGACAGCCTGGTCGGCAAATCACCCACCGAGGTACGTGGCGACCCCGGTCTCGGCAAGTACCCTGGCAACCATGACAAATTCTGGTCGATCGAAGTCTGCGCGCCGAAGCAAGCGCAGCGCGAGCCAGATGATCATTGCTGCTCTTCTGGCACTTGCTGTCATTGCTTCGCTGTTTCTGATCTTCAGCAACAGCGTTCAGCTTCTTCGGGTGGGACTGGTCGTCGCTCTGTGGGCAGCCACCCTCGGCGCTATCGCCATGACCAAGTATCGGCGTGAGTCGGCACTGGACAAAGCCAAGGTTGCCGATCTGCAGACCGTGTACGAACTGCAGCTCGAACGTGAAATTTCGGCTCGACGTGAGTACGAACTGAGCGTCGAAGGTCGCGTGCGACGTGAGGTGACCGCGGACGCGGAGGAACTGGCCGGGCTGCGCGCCGAATTGGTGGCGCTGCGCCGAAACCTCGAAGCACTGTTCGAAGGTGGACTGCTGCCCGAACAGACCGCGCTCAAGACCGATTCCACGCGAGTACCGGAACTTGGCGGTAGTTCGTACGGCGCGTACCAGCCGGCACCGTCGGGGTTGTACGTTCCCGGCGCCGGCCAGAACGGACCCAGCCAACCGGCACCGAACGTCGGCGGCTTGGCATCGCCCAACGACGATCCGGTGACTGCTGAGACAACCGTCGTGTTCGCTGAGACGTCGTGGCGTGACAGCAGCTTCGTGGCGCCGCGCGTCATCCCGACGCAGAAGCCACAAGAGACGCAGAAGCCTCAAGAGACGCAGAAGCCACAGAATCAGAGCGGGAACCAGGCACCGAAGAGTTCCCCGGCGGGTTCCACACAGTCACGAACGGTGAAAGACGTTCCGGTGGAGAAGGATCCGGAGCCGGTCGCGCCCGTCGAGCCTGAAGTCAAGGCTCCCGCCCAGGCCCCGAACATCGAAGACGCCGTCATCGAAGACGCTGTCGTCGAAGAGGCGCCCGAGGTTGTTCCCGAGATTGTCACGGAAGCTGAACCCGCTGCGGAGCCTGACGCAGAGCCGCGCCGTCGTCGCCGTGCCGCTCCGGAAGATGCCGCGAGCGGTGCTCATTCCAACGGATTGACCGTCGCCGAAATAATGGCGAACCTGAGTTCGAACAACCCGTCCGAAGGCTCCGGTCGACGTCGTCGCCGAGAGGACTGAGTCGCAGATCACTCGCCCGGTCATGGCATGACGGTTCGGGCGAAGGTTATCCTCGGACGCAGAACGTCTGGTACCCGCCGAGCGGGACTGGAACGAACGAGAGGAATCCGGTGACTTCCTTCGGGATCACTAATGGGCCTGCACCTGCGCGATTGACGGTAGGAATTGTCTCAGCAGGACGGGTCGGAACAGCTGTCGGTGCCGCATTGGAGCGAGCCGGTCATGTTGTCAGCGCTTGCTCCGCCGTCTCCAGTGCCTCGGTCGCCCGCGCTGTGAAGCGGCTTCCCGATACCGAAATTCTTCCGGCCGCCGACGTCGCAGCTCGCTCCGAACTGCTGATTCTTGCCGTTCCTGACGACCAGCTTGCGGATCTTGTGCGAGGTCTCGCGGCCACCCAAGCCGTCAAGCCGGGCACGCTCGTCGCCCACACGTCCGGTGCCAACGGCATCGCGATCCTGACTCCGCTCACCGAACTCGGCGCGCTGCCCTTGGCTATCCATCCGGCGATGACGTTCACCGGTCACGACGAGGACACCGCACGGCTGTCGTCTGCATGCTTCGGAATCACTGCTGCCGACGATATCGGTTACGCGATCGCGCAGTCACTGGTCCTCGAGATCGGCGGCGAGCCCGTCCGAGTGCGCGAGGAGAACCGAGCGCTCTACCACGCGGCACTGGCTCACGGCAGTAATCACCTGGTCACGCTCGTGGTCGACGCCGTCGAGGCGCTGCGAGCGTCGTTGCAAGGTGACGAGCTGCTCGGTCAACAGTTGGTCGACGGAGATCCGGGTGGAGTGGCCGAGCGTGTCCTGCAGCCGCTGCTGTCGGCAGCCTTGGACAACGCGCTACGACGCGGTCCCTCGGCGTTGACCGGTCCGGTGGCACGCGGCGACGCTGCTGCCGTCGACACACATTTGCGCGTACTGACAGAACTGGATCCGGAGCTCGCTGCCGGCTATCGGGCGATGTCCTTGCGATCGGCCCAGCGGGTGGGCGCCCCCACCGAATTGTTCGACATCTTGACTGAAACGGGAGGTGACCGTCGTGAGTGATCTGCAGGGCGGATACAAGCGCGGCGAACTGACGGTGCACCACGATCCGGACAAGCTTCGGCGCGTCTCGCGGGCACTGCGAGGTGTCGGGCGTCAGGTGGCGCTCGTTCCGACGATGGGTGCGTTGCATGCCGGCCACATCGAATTGGTTCGTCAGGCCAAGGTCACCGGCGCCGTCGTGATCGTTTCCATCTTCGTGAACCCGCTCCAGTTCGGTGCGGGCGAAGACCTGGACGCGTACCCGCGCACTCTCGATGCGGATCTCGACCTGCTTCGCGCCGAGGGCGTCGAATTGGTGTTCGCGCCGAGCGCCAAGACGATGTACCCGCGGGGCCAGCGCACCACCATCGTGCCGGGCCCGTTGGGTAGCGAACTCGAAGGCGGAGCGCGCCCCACTCACTTCGCCGGAATGCTGACGGTTGTGGCGAAGCTGCTCCAGATCGCGGCACCCAATCACGCGTACTTCGGTGAGAAGGACTACCAGCAGCTGACGCTCATCCGTCAGATGGTGTGGGATCTCAACTTCGATGTACAGATCATCGGAGTTCCGACGGTCCGCGAGTTCGACGGCCTCGCGTTGTCCTCTCGCAATCGCTACCTCGACGAGGGCCAGCGCGCCGCAGCGGTCGCGCTGTCCGCTGCTCTGATCGCCGGTGCACACGCGGCGTCCGGGGGAGCGGAAGCAATTCTGGAAACCGCACGCGCTGTTCTGGCAGCTGTTCCGGAAATCGAGGTCGACTACCTCGAGGTTCGGGGCGTCGATCTGGGCCCCGCGCCCGAGAGAGGTGACGGCCGACTGTTGGTGGCCGCCAAGCTCGGAACCACCCGTTTGATCGACAACGTCGGTGTCGCGGTGGGAACCGGGTTCCTCGAGCGTGACACCGACCCATCCGCCGACGCCATCGACGACCTGCTGTCTCACTGAGCACTTTTCACGAGTAAGGACCTAGATATGTTTCGCACAATGATGAAGTCGAAGATCCACCGCGCCACCGTGACTCACGCCGACCTGCATTACGTCGGCTCCGTCACCGTCGACCAGGATCTGATGGACGCCGCAGACCTCCTCGAGGGTGAACAGGTGTGCATCGTCGACATCGACAACGGTGCGCGTCTCGAGACGTACGTCATCGCCGGCGAGCGCGGAACCGGTGTCATCGGAATCAACGGTGCGGCAGCGCATCTGGTCAAGCCGGGCGACCTGGTAATCCTCATCGCCTACGGCGTGATGAACGAGCAGGAAGTCAAGGAATACTCCCCGCGCGTCGTCTTCGTCGATGCCCACAACAAGCAGATCGAACTCGGCTCAGACCCGGCTCACGCGCCGGAGGGTTCGGGTCTGATCACCCCGCGCATGCTGTCGACACTCGAGGCCTCGCGCGAATCCAGCCTGGTGTAATCCATGCTGCTCACGGTCGACGTGCGGAACACCAATATCGTTCTGGGGTTGTTTTCCGGGACTGGTGAGTATTCGAAGCTGTTGCAGGACTGGCGAATGCGAACCGACCCTCGGATGACTGCCGACGAGTTGGCGTTGACCTTCCGAGGGCTGTTGGGTACTCATGTCGATGAGATCACCGGCGTTGCGGCGCTGTCGACAGTGCCGTCCGTCTTGCGTGAAATCCGCGTGATGCTGGAGCGGTACTGGGGTCACGTTCCCCACGTGGTGGTCGAACCGGGTATTCGCACCGGTGTGCCACTGCTGGTGGACAACCCCAAAGAGGTGGGAGCCGACCGGATCGTCAACAGTCTTGCCGCTCACCATCTTTACGAGGGTCCGTGCATTGTCGTGGACTTCGGTACGTCGACCTGTGTCGACGTCGTTTCCGCCAAGGGTGAGTTTCTGGGCGGCTGCATCGCGCCCGGACTCGAGATCTCGACCGATGCCTTGGCGTCGCAGTCCGCTGCGCTGCGCAAGGTCGAATTGGTGCGCCCGCGTTCGGTGGTCGGCAAGAACACCGTCGAATGCATGCAGTCCGGTGCGGTATTCGGCTTTGCCGGCCTCGTCGACGGATTGGTCAACCGCGTACGCGACGAACTGCCGGAGTTCGGTGGTGACGACGTCTCCGTGATCGCAACCGGGGACAGCGCACCGCTGATCATTCCCGAATCCGACACTATCGATCACCTCGAACGGGACCTCACTCTCGAGGGGCTGAGGTTGGTCTTCGAGCGCAATCAGGCGCGTCGTGGATCCGGTCGACGACCGGTCGCCTGATCGATGGTTTCGTTCCAGCAGTTTCGCGATTGCAAAAGTTATGCCACAATGGTGCTCGTGAATCGCTGCATGGGTGCTCAGGAGTGTTGTCGAGGCTGACCGCTGCCTTGACCAATTCACATTCCTTGGAGCTAGCTCGTGCTATCCACATATTCTGCAGATCTCTCTGTTTTGACCCCTACTCTCGCTGCTGATCGTGCTGTTTCCGCAGGTCGTAGCGCTAATCGTGGGGCGTCCGGACGCCGTCCGAGTGGTGCGTCGTTGCCTACCCGCCTTCGCCCGGCCGATTTGCTGCGACTGACCGACGAGGGAGCGAACGGCGTGCTCGACGGCCGTTTCGACCACCTCATTCCCGACGCCTTCCCGACGCTCGATCGTTGGTCCACTCGCCTACATGCGGACGACGACGTCGATGTGTGGCTCATCAGCTGGGTACCCGAACGCAACACCGAATTGCACGACCACGCAGGTTCGTTCGGCGCATTGACCGTCCTCAGTGGTTCTCTCACCGAATTCCGTTGGGCCGGTGACGCCCTGGTGGAACGCCAGCTCGACGCCGGCGATCAGGCTTCTTTCCCGCTCGGCTGGGTTCACGATGTCGTGCGTTCGACGGATGTGCCTGGTGCTCCGATCGAAATCAGCTCTGATGCACCGACTCTGAGTGTTCACGCCTACTCACCGCCGCTGACGGCAATGTCCTTCTACGAAGTGACGGATCACCGGACTCTTCGTCGCACCCGTACCGAGCTGACCGACCTGCCCGAGGGGGGCACCAAATGACCATCGACCAAATGCTCGACGACGCTCGCGCACAGATCGATCGTATGTACGTCTTCCAGCTCACCGAAGCCTTCCATCGCGGGGCGATCTTCGTCGACATTCGCCCGCAGGCGCAGCGCGCCATCGAGGGAACTCTCCCCGGTGCACTCGCGATCGAGCGAAACGTTCTCGAGTGGCGACTCGACCCCACCAGCAGCGCACACCTCGCGTTGGCCACCGACCACGACGTCGAGTGGGTAATCGTCTGCTCCGAGGGCTACACCTCGAGCCTGGCCGCAGCGTCGTTGCAGCAGTTGGGTCTGCACAAGGCAACCGATCTCGTGGGCGGGTACCAGGCGATCAAGGCCGCCGGACTGCTGGGTGCGCTCAGCGGAGTGCGTCATTGCTCCCGCGAGTTGGCGGCGGTTTCGGCTCATTGAGGTATTTGCTGTGCGCCTTTATTAACCGCGGGCGGTTAATAAAGGCGCACAGCGGGTCTGGCGGTAAATCTTCGGGCTCATACCGTGATGGCGGGTGAAGGCCGTCGTGAGCGCAAAGGGGCTCGAGTAGCCCACTTCTCGCGCGATCGAGGACACCGTTCGTGCCGGGTCTGCGAGTAGATCTGCCGCCACCGACAAGCGCCACTCGGTCAGATAGCCGACGGGTCCGATCCCCATGAGACCGGTGAACCGGCGCGCGAAGGCTGCTCGTGAACTGCCGGACTCCTGGGCCAGGCTCGCGACCGTCCAGGGGTGTTTCGGCCGATTGTGTATGAGCCGCAAGGCATGCCCGATGAGGGGATCCTCGTAGGCCTTGATCCATCGCGGTGATCGATTCGGGTTCTCGGCGAACCACGTACGGACCGCCGAGATCAGGACCAGGTCCAGGAGCCTGTCCAGCAACACTTCCTGCCCTGGCCCGTCGGCGGCGATCTGTTGTTCCAGAAGGTTTGTCATCGGCGCTGTTTCGATGCTGCGTCGCACTACCGCGACGGGTGTCAGGCTGTCGAGGATCTGACGGCTGACATAGGAGTCCAAACGGTATGTGCCCGTGAGCATGACGGTCTGGCCACTGGTCGAGTTGCCCCAGGTGCGAACGCCGAGAACCGACATGTCCTCGAGTGGCGATCCGTCGACTGCGGCGCAGTTTTGTGCCTCGTCGATGAGTACGTGGACTGACGTGCCCGGGTGATCGGCGACCGTATAGGGGTCGGGGCCGCGCAGGAGTGCAATGTCGCCGGCCTCGAGATCTTCTGTCTGTCCGGTGTCGGAGACGACGACTGCGCTTCCGCGAACCAGAACCAGCACGGTGATCGGTGCGTGGTCCTCGATACGTAATGACCACGGTGGATCGAGCAGCGAGCGCAGCAGAAAAGCGCCCTCCGCCCGCGATCCGGCCAGCATCATCGACAATGCATCCATGTTTCGACGGTAGACGCTGACGTATGTTTTTGCGACCTTCGGCTATGGATCGTATTGACGCTCCGCGGTCGAATGAGTACATGACGACAACAAGCGACATTCAATCGGCAGTAGTGATCGGTGGTACCGGTAAGACCGGTGCGCGCGTTGCGCAGAGGCTGACGGCGGTGGGAATCCGTACCAGAATCGCGTCGAGAACATCCGGGACGCGTTTCGACTGGAACGATCAGACGACGTGGCAGCCTGCAGTGTCCGGCGTCGACGTGGCATATGTGACGTATGCGCCGGACCTCGCAGTGCCGGAATCGAGCACCCACATCGAGGAACTCGCTGAGCTTGCGTACCGCGAAGGGGTTCGTCGCATGGTGCTCCTGTCCGGGCGCGGTGAACCGGCGGCGCAGAAAGCCGAGCAGGTTCTGGCCGACACCGGTCTGGAATGGGCTGTGGTGCGGGCCAGTTGGTTTGCCCAGAACTTCAGTGAGGGGTATCTACTCGATCCGATTCGGGAAGGCCACCTGGCACTTCCGGTCGGTGAAGTGGGGGAGCCGTTCATCGACGTCGACGATCTCGCTGACGTGGCGGTCGCCGCATTGACTCGAACCGACCTCCTCGGCCGAGTTCTCGAGGTGACGGGTCCGGAGTTGCTCACCTTCGCGGAGGCGGTTGAGGCGATTTCGGCGGCGTCGGGGCGTGCGGTGTCATTCGAAAGAATTGGACTGCAACAGTTTTCCGACGGCATGGCAGAAGTTGGCGTCCCGAGTGATGTCGTGGAGTTGCTCACTTACTTGTTTGCCGAGGTTCTCGACGGACGAAATCAAAGTGTGACCGGCGTCGTCGAAGAGGTCCTGGAACGACCCGCTCGAGATTTCACCACTTTTGCCGCCGAGGCTGCTCGAACGGGGGTCTGGTCGTGAAGAAATCCGAGATCTTCTTGGAGTTGCTCGTCGGCGTGACTGCGCTCGGCGCGCTCGTTGCCGGTGGTGCGTTGTTCGCGTTCTCGTCCTTCGTAATGCCCGCTCTGCGGTCGGTCGATGCACACGCCGCGATCACGTCGATGCAGGCGATCAACGTCGAAGCACCGCGGAGCGCCTTGATGCTGCCACTCGTCGGATCGGCGCTCACCGCGATCGCCACCGGAATCTGGGCAGCGATCTCCAGACCGGACGGCTGGGTCCTTGCCGTTGTCGGTTGCGTCGGGGTGCTCGCGGCCTTCGCGGTGACAGCGATCTACCACGTCCCCCGCAACGACGCTTTTGCCTCGGTCAGCGCTGCCGATGCAGCCGCATGGGCGTCGTACGAGGTGGGTTGGACGGTGTGGAATCACGTCAGGGTTGCGCTGTACCTCCTGTCGGGAATCGTGCTCGCGGTCGCCGCGGTGCTACCAGCAACAAACGCGGTGGACACGGCCCAGTAGTCTTGTACCCCGTGAGTGATGTAGAAGCCCAGCCAGTCGACGACACCCCCGAGCAGCTCCGTATCCGGCGAGAGAAGCGTGAACGGATCCTCGCGCAGGGGCAGGAGGCGTACCCGGTTTCGGTCGATCGCACCCACACGCTCGCGCAGATCCGCGCGGAGTACCCGGAACTCGAGCCGGACACGGCGACTGGCGTGCTGGTCGGCGTCGTCGGCCGCGTCATCTTCATGCGCAACACCGGCAAGCTGTGCTTCGCGACTCTGCAGGAAGGCGACGGTACCCAGCTGCAGGCCATGATCAGCCTCGCCGGCGTCGGCGAAGAGGCACTGGCTGCCTGGAAGTCCGACGTCGACCTCGGCGACTTCGTCTTCATCCACGGTGAGGTCATCAGCTCCCGTCGCGGCGAGCTCAGCGTGATGGCCGACGCGTGGCAGATCGCGTCCAAGGCGCTGCGTCCCCTGCCGGTCGCTCACAAGGAAATGAGTGAAGAGTCCCGGGTGCGTCAGCGCTACGCGGACCTGATCGTTCGGCCCGAGGCTCGGGACAACGCCCGCAAGCGTGTCGCTGTTGTCCGTGCGCTGCGTAATGCGCTCGAGAGCCGCGGCTTCCTCGAGGTCGAGACGCCGATGCTGCAGACGCTGCACGGCGGCGCGGCAGCTCGCCCGTTCGTCACGCACTCGAACGCCCTCGACATCGACCTGTACCTGCGTATCGCGCCGGAACTGTTCCTCAAGCGTTGCGTCGTCGGCGGTATCGAGAAGGTCTTCGAGATCAACCGCAACTTCCGCAACGAGGGCGTCGACTCCACTCACTCGCCCGAGTTCGCGATGCTCGAGACGTACGAGGCCTACGGCACGTACGACGATTCCGCGAAGATGATTCGTGAACTCGTCCAGGAAGTTGCGCAGGAAGCATTCGGCACGCAGGTCCTCACCCTCGCCGACGGTTCCGAGTACGACGTCAGTGGCGAGTGGCAGGTTCTCGAGATGTACCCGTCGCTGTCGGCTGCCATCGGCACCGAGGTCACGCCGGATACGACGGTCGACGAGCTTCTCGCTCTGGCGGAGAAGGTCGGCCTCGAGGTTCCCAAGGACAAGGGTTACGGCCACGGCAAGCTCGTCGAGGAGTTGTGGGAACACCAGTGCGGCGATCAGCTGTACGGGCCGACGTTCGTCCGTGACTTCCCGGTCGAGACGTCGCCCCTGACCCGTGATCACCGCAGCAAGAAGGGTGTCACCGAGAAGTGGGACCTCTACATCCGCGGATTCGAATTGGCGACCGGCTACTCCGAACTGGTCGACCCGGTCATCCAGCGTGAGCGCTTTGTCGACCAGGCGCGCCTCGCGTCGGCAGGCGACGACGAAGCGATGGTGCTGGACGAGGAGTTCCTCGCCGCGATGGAACAGGGCATGCCGCCGACCACCGGCACCGGCATGGGAATCGATCGACTGCTGATGGCTTTGACTGGTCTCGGTATTCGCGAGACGATCCTCTTCCCGATCGTTCGTCCGTCCGCTCGCTAGCTTTACTTCGATCAAGGTTCGGCCGCACATGTTGCGGCTGAACCTTTTTCAGTTGGGGCGCTCCCAAGGTATTCGATAGTTCCCAACGACATTCGCCTGCGGCAAAGGATTCATCCATGCGCGGTCGCCCGAGTTTCGGACTTACGAATTGTTGCGATGATTTGGTCGATCGTGCCCTGGTTGAGTGCGTCAGGTAGTCCCTGATCCGACTGGACAAGGAAGACCATGACCTCGGCTGTGGAGTATCCGGGTGTGGTGACGACATCGAATTGTGCTGAGGGCGGATCGCATTCGTTGTCCGCCGGGATATTTGTGACGGTTGCGGTGTACCGGATCGCAGGGCGTCCGGAGATGGTGAAATTCGTGGGTCCGCTGTACGCGATGCTGGCGAGAGTGCCGTTCTTGGAGGCGAAGATTGCGCTCGGTAGTCTTTTCTCGAGCCGTCGTCTGTCATGATTCCCCCGTCTGTCTTTGTCGCAAGACAAGTCGACTGGCATACCCGGCGGAGATCAGTCCCAATCATCCGGACGAGCCAAGACAGGACGTTTGTCCAGGTGCTATTGTCGCTGCTTATCGAAGGATCTGGGGAGGAATGGTCGTGGTGAAAAAGGTTGTTGTCACGATGGTTGACGATCTGGACAAAAAATCGCCCGCGGACGAAACTGTGGAGTTTTCCGTCGACGGAGTTGCTTACGAAATCGATCTGACCGCCGCCCACGCCGCGGAACTGCGCGATGCACTGAAAAAGTGGATTCCTCATGCGAGAAAGTCGAATTCCGCCAAATCGGTCAACGGAGCGGTGACCAAATCCCGTCCCGTTGCGGACCGCGATCAGAGTGCCGCCATCCGCGAATGGGCCAAGGGTGCGGGCTTCGAGATTTCGGCCCGCGGTCGTATTTCCACGGAGGTGCGCCGAGCCTACGAAAAGGCCGTCTGAAATGGATCGCGAATGGATTCGGGCGCATTTTGCCGAAACGGATTGATAACGCGTTCTAGTTTGTTAGCGTCTGCACGGTTCGCATCTCTCGTAGAGGAGTCGGTCGTGCACAGAATCGGGTTGTTCGGGGGCGTGGTTCTTGCCGCTCTGATGCTTGTCGGGTTCACCTCCGTGGCTTCGGCTCAGGCCCCGTTGCCCGTGCCCAATGCCTTCCTTGCCGGTGTTCCTCAGGAGTTGGGAAATCCTGGCGGTTCAGCTCCTGGATCCAATGACTTTTCGTGTAAACCTACTGCCGAACATCCCAATCCGGTTGTGCTCGTTCACGGAACGGGTGGAAACAGGCAGACCAACTGGGCCACCTATGCGCCGTTGCTCGCCAACGAGGGCTACTGCGTCTTCGCGCTGACGTACGGCAACTTCCCCGAGCAGCCGTGGCCGTTGTCGGCCATCGGTGGAATGCAGGAAATTCCTTCCAGCGCAGCACAATTGTCGAATTTCGTCGATCAAGTTCTGGGCGCTACGGGCGCAACGTCGGTGGATCTCGTCGGGCATTCGCAAGGCACGATCATCAACGGGTACTACGCGAAGTTCCTCGGCGGTGCCGACAAAGTGGACAACATCGTCTCGGTGGCATCGCTGTGGAAGGGAACCCTCGGAAACGAGCAGGCAAGTATCGGCCGCAGCCTTCGCGAACTCGGGGTATCCGAGGCGGCACAGGCAGGATTCCCGATCTGCAAGGCGTGCCTGAACATGGGGGCCGGTTCGGAGTTCATCGAAAATCTCCGTGCGGGAGGCGTTTACGCGCCGGGCGTTCACTACACGAACATCACGACGCGCTACGACGAACTGGTGCTGCCGTATACAAATGGGCTGGAGCCCGGGCCGAACGCAACCAACATCGTCGTCCAGGACGGTTGTGAGCAAGACATCTCCGATCATCTCGCCATCGCGGCGTCGCTGCGCGCGGCGACTTTTGCTCTCAATGCACTCGATCCCGCGCATCAGCGGCCGGTACCGTGCAACTCGGTATTGCCCGTCGTGGGTTGATCAATATGTGGAGGCCTTCGGTGGGGATTCGAACATGCGTGGGTGCGCTCGC
The DNA here is from genome assembly GCF_903819475.1 of Rhodococcus sp. UFZ-B548. Taxonomy (NCBI): domain Bacteria; kingdom Bacillati; phylum Actinomycetota; class Actinomycetes; order Mycobacteriales; family Nocardiaceae; genus Rhodococcus; species Rhodococcus sp. UFZ-B548. The sequence continues at coordinate 209,324 of NZ_CAIJDS010000004.1, read as the reverse complement.
TCTGGCGGGTGCCGTGGCCGCGACCGCCGCACCTCTTGCGTCGGCGAACGAACCTCTTCCCGTTCCGTCCGGTTTCTTCAGCGGAATCGCCCTCGAAGCGACCAACCCGGGCGGATCGGCCCCTGGCACCAACGACTTCTCGTGCACGCCTTCCGCTGCTCATCCTGATCCAGTCGTCCTGGTGCACGGGACGGCGGCCAACCGTCAGACCAATTGGGGTGTACTCGCGCCCGTACTGGCCAACGAGGGATACTGCGTTTTCGCGCTCACCTTCGGGAATCGAACGGACCAGCCGTGGCCGATTTCCGCAGCCGGCGGTCTCGCACCACTCGGAGACAGCGCAGGGCAGCTGTCGGACTTCGTCGATGACGTTCTTTCTGCGACGGGTGCCTCGAAGGTCGACCTGATCGGACACTCTCAGGGGACGACGGTCAGTGCGTATTACGCCAAGTTCCTCGGCGGCGACGCGAAGGTTTCCAAGATCGTCTCCATCGCTCCGTTGTGGGACGGCTCGGAGGTCGGGCCGCCGGAAGGCGTCGGGGGACCGGATTTCGACAACGCCACCTTCGTGACCGAACTGCGCGACGCGGGCGTCTACTCCGATGACGTCGAGTACACCAACATCGTGACTCGGTTCGATCAAGTGGTCGTTCCGTACAGCAGCGGAATACTGGCCGCGTCGAACGCGTCGAACATAGTTGTTCAGGACGGTTGCGAGCAGGACCTGTCGGATCACATCGCGTTGGTGGCGTCGCAGCGAACGGCGACTCTGACGCTCAACGCGCTTGATCCGTCGAATCCGCGTGAGGTGCCGTGCACTCGGGTACTCCCGATATTCGGCTGATCAGGCGTCGAAAATCGCTGTTCGCTTCAGGCGTACAGGAACCGGGAAACGATTCCCTCAGCTGCGACGTTGTGAACGGTAAGCAGTCCGGCTTCCGCCGCCAATCGGGTGGAGGAGCAGCAGGTGGACTTCGCGCCCTCTAGAGTAATAAGTGGGGTCGTGCAACCTTTGTCGATTCGTGGACGTCAGTCCGCTGACCGGCGAGGCGATCAGTCTGTAGTGCCGGAGCGAAACGCGGCGACCAGGGACGAGACATCCGGTCTCGAACCTGCCCGCCGGAGAGTGTGAGGGAGAGCGATGTTCGAGAGGTTCACCGATCGCGCGCGGCGCGTTGTTGTCCTGGCTCAAGAAGAAGCCAGGATGCTCAACCACAACTACATCGGCACGGAGCACATCCTTCTCGGCCTCATTCACGAGGGCGAAGGTGTTGCAGCCAAGTCGTTGGAGTCGTTGGGTATCTCCCTCGAGGGAGTCCGCAGCCAGGTCGAGGAGATCATCGGCCAGGGCCAGCAGGCTCCGTCCGGTCACATCCCCTTCACACCGCGCGCCAAGAAAGTCCTCGAGCTGAGTCTGCGCGAAGCGCTGCAGCTCGGACACAACTACATCGGTACGGAGCACATTCTGCTCGGTCTCATCCGTGAGGGTGAGGGCGTAGCAGCCCAGGTTCTGGTCAAGCTCGGTGCCGATCTCAACCGTGTCCGCCAGCAGGTCATCCAGCTGCTGTCGGGATACCAGGGCAAGGAGCCCACCGAAACCGGTGGCACCCGCGGAGAGGCCGGCACGCCGTCCACCTCGCTCGTGCTCGACCAGTTCGGTCGCAATCTGACGCAAGCTGCCCTCGAAGGCAAGCTGGACCCGGTCATCGGCCGCTCGAAGGAAATCGAGCGCGTCATGCAGGTTCTCTCGCGTCGTACCAAGAACAACCCGGTTCTCATCGGTGAACCCGGTGTCGGTAAGACCGCTGTGGTCGAGGGCCTGGCTCAGGCAATCGTCAACGGTGAGGTCCCCGAGACCCTCAAGGACAAGCAGCTGTACACGCTCGACCTCGGGTCGCTCGTGGCCGGCAGCCGTTACCGCGGTGACTTCGAAGAGCGCCTGAAGAAGGTTCTCAAGGAGATCAACACCCGCGGAGACATCATCCTGTTCATCGACGAGCTGCACACCCTCGTTGGTGCGGGCGCGGCAGAGGGCGCTATCGACGCGGCCTCCATCCTCAAGCCCAAGCTTGCCCGCGGTGAGCTGCAGACCATCGGTGCTACCACTCTCGACGAGTACCGCAAGTACATCGAGAAGGATGCCGCTCTCGAGCGTCGTTTCCAGCCCGTTCAGGTGGGCGAGCCGACCGTCGAGCACACCATCGAGATCCTCAAGGGTCTTCGTGACCGCTACGAGGCTCACCACCGTGTCTCCATCACGGACGGTGCTCTCGTGGCAGCGGCGACGCTGGCCGACCGCTACATCAACGACCGCTTCTTGCCGGACAAGGCGATCGACCTCATCGACGAGGCGGGCGCGCGAATGCGCATCCGTCGGATGACTGCACCGCCGGACCTGCGCGAATTCGACGATCGCATCGCCGACGCGCGTCGCGAGAAGGAGTCCGCGATCGACGCGCAGGACTTCGAGAAGGCTGCGAACCTGCGTGACAAGGAGAAGACCCTCGTTGCTCAGCGCGCTGAGCGTGAGAAGCAGTGGCGTGCGGGCGACCTGGACGTCATCGCCGAGGTCGACGACGAGCAGATCGCCGAGGTTCTGGGCAACTGGACCGGTATCCCCGTCTTCAAGCTCACCGAGGAGGAGACCACTCGTCTGCTCCGCATGGAAGAGGAACTGCACAAGCGGATCATCGGCCAGGAAGAGGCAGTCAAGTCCGTCTCGAAGGCGATCCGTCGTACGCGTGCAGGTCTGAAGGATCCCAAGCGTCCCTCGGGCTCGTTCATCTTCGCCGGCCCGTCCGGTGTCGGTAAGACGGAGCTCGCGAAGTCGCTCGCCAACTTCCTGTTCGGCGACGACGACGCTCTGATCCAGATCGACATGGGCGAGTTCCACGACCGCTTCACCGCTTCGCGTCTGTTCGGTGCCCCTCCCGGGTACGTCGGATACGAAGAGGGTGGCCAGCTCACCGAGAAGGTGCGCCGCAAGCCGTTCAGCGTCGTGCTGTTCGACGAGATCGAGAAGGCACACCAGGAGATCTACAACACCCTCCTGCAGGTGCTCGAGGACGGCCGTCTCACCGACGGTCAGGGACGTACCGTCGACTTCAAGAACACGGTGCTGATCTTCACGTCCAACCTCGGTACGTCGGACATCTCCAAGGCAGTCGGCCTGGGCTTCAGCTCGGGAACGGGCACGGAGTCGAACTACGAGCGCATGAAGCTCAAGGTTCACGACGAGCTGAAGAAGCACTTCCGTCCCGAGTTCTTGAACCGTATCGACGACATCGTCGTCTTCCATCAGCTCACGAACGAGCAGATCGTTCAGATGGTCGACCTGATGCTCGCTCGCGTCGAGGCGGCACTCAAGAACAAGGACATGGCCATGGAGGTCACCGACAAGGCCAAGTCGCTTCTGGCCAAGCGCGGATTCGATCCGGTACTGGGTGCACGACCGCTGCGTCGCACCATCCAGCGCGAGATCGAGGACCAGATGTCCGAGAAGATCCTCTTCGGAGAGATCGGACCCGGCCACATCGTGCTCGTCGACGTCGAGAACTGGGACGGCGAAGGCTCGGGCGAGGACGCGAAGTTCACGTTCACGCCTACCAAGAAGCCGATCGACGTGCCGGACGCACCGCCGATCGAGCTGACCAAGGCCGGCGAAAGCGAAAGCGCAGCAGAGTAGTACAGCAGAGTAATTAACGAACGGGCGGCACCTCACCGGTGCCGCCCGTTTCGTGTATCACGGGAGAGGGCGTACACATGAACGACATCGAACTGGGTCACCTGCGGCGTTGCGTCGAATTGGCAACGGAAGCATTGGATGCCGGCGACGAACCTTTCGGTTCCGTCCTGGCAGCGGCCGACGGAACATTTCTGGCGGAAGATCGAAACAGGATCGCGGGCGGCGACAACACCCGCCACCCCGAGTTCGAGCTGGCTCGGTGGGCGGCTCAGTATCTGACGCCGGAAGAGCGTTCGACGGCAACGGTATTCACCTCGGGAGAGCACTGCGCGATGTGTTCGGCTGCGCACGCATGGGTGGGCCTCGGACGTATCGTCTACATCTGCTCTTCGGCTCAACTCGGCGACTGGCTCGCGGAGTGGGGCGCGGCCCCGGCGCCGGTGAAGTCTCTGTCCGTCAACGAGGTTGCGCCGAACGTCCCGGTCGAAGGTCCGGTGCCGGAGTTGGTTCCGCTGGTGCGAGAACTGCATCGGAAGTTGCATTCGCAGAGTGCTTGAAAGGCACAGGTTAACGGGCGGCACCCCGCTGGAGGTGCCGCCCGTTTGCGTGTGGAGTCAGGAAACTGCGTCGACCGCTCGAACCTTCTCTCGCAGTTCGCCCTTGACGACCTTGCCGCTTGCATTGCGCGGCAGCGCTTCCACGACGACGATGTCCTTCGGGTGCTTGTAACGCGCGAGACGATCATTGAGGAAGCTGCTCAGTTCCTCGATGGTCAGGTCCACGGCTGAACCTGGCGCCATCGCGACGATCGCTACCGGCACCTCACCCCACTTGGCGTCGGGGCGACCGACGACGGCCGCTTCGACGATCAATTCGTGTTCGTAGAGAACGTTTTCCACTTCGGCGCAGTAGATGTTCTCTCCGCCGGAGATGATCATGTCCTTCTTGCGATCGACGACGTAGACAAAGCCTTCGTCGTCGACTCGAACGAGATCGCCGGAGTGGAACCATCCACCGTGGAAGGCGTCAGCGGTGGCGGTGGGGTTGTTCCAGTACTCGCTCATCATCGTGGGCCCGCGGTAGACGATTTCACCGATTTCACCGGGCGCCACGTCGTCCATGTTCTCGTCGACGACCCTGGCCGAAATGGTCGGGATGACCCGACCGACGGATCCGAGCTTGCGAATCGCATCCTCACCGTCGAGAACGCAAGTGATGGGCGACATCTCGGTCTGACCGAAGACTGCGACATTGAATGCGTCCGGGAAGGTTTCGGCCATTGCCCGCAGGATGGTATCGGACGATGGTGCGGCGCCCCACGAGATGTTCTTCAGCGACAGTGCTCGAGGTTGCGCCTTCTGCACTGCGCACACGGCCTGCCATTGCACGGGCACGAGGAACAAGCTGGTGACCTTCTCGGCTTCGAGAATGTCGAGTAGTTGACCAGGGTCGAATGCGCCGACCGGATGGATCACCGTGGTCGTGCCGAGTTGCAGGCTCGGCGCGATGGAACCGAGGGCCGCGATGTGGAACATGGGCGACGCGCAAAAGCCGATGGAATCGGCATTGAACAGGTGGAAGGCCCTGATACAGGTCAATGCTTGCGAAGACAGGTTGGAGTGGGAGAGCACCGAACCCTTGGGGCGACCGGTGGTTCCCGAGGTGTACATGATGAGTGCAGGAGTGTCGTCCGGGATGTCGACGAACGCGTGCGGCTCGCCCGCCTCGCTGATCAGGTCCTCGTAGTTCAGGCTGTCACCCTCGGCGGGGGCGCCTACGGTGATGGAAATGTCGATACCCTCTGACGCGGCACGCGCCGCTCCGGCCAGTGGAGCCAATGGTCCCTCGGCGACAATGACTTTGGAGCCGGAGTCGTTGACCAGGTACGCGATCTCGGGTGGCGTGAGACGGAAGTTCACCGGAACAGCTATCGCGCCCAATGCGTTGGTCGCGAGCACGATCTCGAGGTATTCGGGGCGATTGAGCATCAGGATGAGCACGCGGTCGCCGAAGCTGACGCCGCGTCGGGCTAGAGCGTCTGCCAGCTTCTCGACGCGTGCGTCGAGGGTGCTCCAGGTGATGGAATCGCCCAAGAATCGCAGCGCGGTGCGATCGGGAATCATCTGCGCATGCCTGGCGATCTGATTGTTCCAGTTGGTGCGGCGTGAACGCTGCGCCTCGGAGACTGCATCGGTGGAGGCCATCGATGGGTTCCTCTCATGCGTGGGTGATTGTGTGACTCAGGCTACAGTGAGCCGTCGATTCTCACAGTGGTTTTGTTAACGAAAATTCGCAACGACTACTTGAAGTGCGGTGCGCGCTTCTGCAGCATCGCCATCGCGCCTTCTTTGAAGTCGTCACCGGTGAGAAGTTCTGCCTGACCGGTATTTTCGAGCTCCAACGCGGCATCGAGGCGGTCCAGCGTCGCTGCATTGAGTGCGCGCTTGGTGAGTTCGAGTGCGCGTCGGGGAGCCTTCGACGTGCGATCGACGACCGAGTCGACGAGTGCGTCGAACGCGTCGTCTGCGATGGTGCGGGACAAGAGCCCGAAACGCTCTGCGTCCTCGGCGGAAACCCGCTCGCCCAGCAATGCCATCTCGGCCGCTCTGGCACGTCCGATCGCTGCCGGCACCAGCGCACTGGCGCCGCCGTCGGGCATCAGGCCGATGTTGACGAACGAGAGGAGGAAATAGGCGCTCGATGCTGCGTACGTCAGGTCCGCGGCCAGGGCGATGGACACTCCGACGCCGGCTGCCGGGCCGTTGACCGCGGCGATCACCGGGACCGGGGCGCTGGTGATGGCGCGAATCAGAGAAGTCGCCGCATCCATGACAACTTTCGGGTCTGCGGGGTTGAGGGCCGCTGCCGCAAGATCGGCTCCGGTGCAGAACGCTCGACCGGATCCGGTGATCACGATGGTACGAACTCTCGGGTCTGCGCCGCCCTCTCTGACGGCGGCTGCGAAAGCAGTCATCGTGGGTAGGTCGATCGCGTTCATCCGCTTCGGGCGGTCGAAGGTCAATCGCAGTACACCGTCGGTGATTTCGGAGCGAAAGCCCGTCTCAGCGGTGGCGGTCATGCCGCGCTCACAGAGGTGACGAATCCGGAAAGCCGTGAGGTGATGAGGTGTTCGGCCTCCGAGACCATGCGGTCGATCATGTCGGCGACGGTCGGGATGTCGTTGATCAACCCTTGGCTTTGCCCGGCGGACCAGATGCCTGCATCGAGATCGCCGTCTTCGAAGACCTTGCGCCCGCGTGCCCCGGCGACCAGATGCTGGATGTCGCTGAACTGCGCGTCGCCGCGCGCCTCGATGTCGACGACTTCGGCGCTGATCGCATTCGCTGCTACGCGTGCGGTGTTGTGCAGAGTCCGGAAAATCAGCTTGGTGTCACGCTCGGTGTTGGCGACTATCTGCTCTTTAACCGATTGTGCTACAGGAGATTCCACGGTGCACATGAATCGAGTTCCCATGTTGACGCCGTCTGCTCCGAGCGCAAGCGCCGCGACGAGTCCGCGGGAATCTGCGATTCCGCCTGACGCGATCACCGGAATCGTGAGTTGCTGCGTGGCCGCCGGAATCAGAATCAGCCCTGGTATGTCGTCTTCACCTGGGTGTCCGGCGCATTCGAAGCCGTCGATGCTGACGGCGTCGACGCCCAGTCTCTCGGCCTTGACCGCGTGACGAACTGCAGTGCACTTGTGGATCACCTTCACGCCCGCGTCCTTGAAATGCGGAAGATGATCGATCGGATTGGAACCGGCCGTCTCGACGATCTTGATCCCGGATTCGATGATCGCCTGGCGATATTCGGCGTACGGCGGCGGCGTGATCGACGGCAGAATCGTGAGATTGACGCCGAAAGGCTTGTCGGTGAGATCGCGGGTCCGAGCAATTTCCTTGACGAGATCTTCCGGAGTGGGTTGGGTAAGGCCGGTCAGGAACCCCAGGGCACCGGAATTTGCCGTGGCCGCAACAAGTTCTGCGCGTCCTACCCACATCATGCCGCCCTGCACGATCGGATGGTCTACGCCGAACATCTCGGTGAAACGAGTGCGAATCATCTGCTCACAACTACTTTCTTACGATCGGTCAATCGGCATCGAACCCTATTGCAGGCGAAGAAAAATCCTGCGCTGCATGGAACGAGCCCGCCAGCGGACTGCGTGCAAGTTTGTGCGAATCATCACTAACATAACACCGGTGTGAGAGCGGGTGTCAAGACTCTTTTTCCGGAATCCGTCCGCCGTGACAGCCGCGTTGTAGGGTTTCGGGTGAAGCCGTACCGGGCGCGAATTGCGACCTTCGCGACGGTTAACATGGTCCGTTCGGACTCGCGCCCGTAGAAGTGCGGTGCAGCGGACGAAGGCAGTGGAAGAAAGCAACGGAAGTGGAGGGTCAGGTGCCCGGACAGACACGCGTCTCCGTGAGCGGCAGTGGCTCTGCACCACGAACGCGTCCGAAGAATCGGAAGGCCCAAATCGCGGCCGCTGCCGCGGAGGCATTCAGTGAACGTGGCTACCACGCGGTCGGCATCGACGAGATCGCCGCGAAGGTCGGAATCTCCGGGCCGGCCCTCTATCGTCATTTCCCCACGAAATACGCGCTGTTCGTCTACACCGTGAACAACCTGACCCAGGCGTTGCTGGATGCCAGCGATCCCGCGGTACACGGAAACGACGATCCACGCGAGCAGTTGAACTCCACCATGGTGGGGGTCATCCGCGCGACGATCGAGAATCGGCGTAGGGGAGGGCTCTACCGTTGGGAGGGCCGGTACCTGGTCGACGAGGATCGTGAGCAATTGCGGGAGGGAATGCGCACGCTCAATCTTCGGATTGCCGAGCCGTTGGCCGCAGTGCGCCCGGAACTGGACCCGGCCGACGTCGAGCTGATCGCACCGGCTGTGCTCAGCGTGATCGCCAGTATCACCGGTCATCGATCGGCGTTGTCCGCCAAGCAGATCGAATCGTTGATTCTCACAGCTTGTTGGTCGGTGATCGGCGTCGAGTTGCCCGTTGGTGCGAAGGGCGGCGGCAAGAAACAGGCGCCCGAACGCAAACCCGGCCTTGCCCGGACGTCGAAACGTGAAGTGCTGCTTCAGGAAGCCGTATTGCTGTTCTATCAGCGCGGCTATCACGACGTGAGTATCGAGGAGATCGGCGCCGCAGCGGGTATCAACGCGTCGAGCGTGTACCGGCACTTCGCGAGCAAGGCCGATCTACTCGCCGCGGCTTTCCACCGGGCGTCCGATCGCCTGACGATGACGTTGGGTTCGGCGTTGGCGGAGTCGGAGACACCACTCGCGGCCGTAGAGACATTGGCCAAGATGTACGTCGAGGTGTCGTTCGGCAGAAGCGAACTGTTGGCAGTCTATTTCGCCGAGATCGGCAGCTTGCCGGACCGGTCGCGGACCGAGTTGCGGAACATCCAGCGGCTCAACGTGGAGGAGTGGGCGCACTTGTGCGTCGAGGCGCGGCCGGAGTTGACGATCGTCCAAGCGCGGTTCCTCGTCCACGCGGCGCTTGGTCTGGTGTTCGACATCGGCAGGATCGTGCACTTTTCCTCGGAGAACTCCGCGCAAGCACGCGTCGAGAAATTGCTGACCGCGACTCTCCTGGGGTAGCGCAGTCCGAAACAGTAGGTGTGACTTCACGTATCGCGGGTAGGTTCGTGATCGCAAGGCGTTCACCGAATCATGTGAAGACGGAAGTAGGGACAGCAATGCCAACTCGTACCGCACGCACCGCCTGGAACGGCACCCTCGAAGCCGGGTCGGGACAGGTCGAACTCACCAGCTCGGGTGTCGCGACCTTCGATGTGTCGTTCCCCAAGCGCGCAGCTGAGGAAGCCGGCGGAACCACCAGCCCCGAAGAACTGATCGCCGCGGCACATTCGTCCTGCTACGCGATGCAGTTGTCGGCACTGATCGCCGAGGCCGGCGGAACCCCGCAGAGCCTCGACATCACCGCAGACGTGTCGCTGGGCCCCGACACGGTCGGCTTCAAGCTCACCGGAATCAAGCTCACCGTTCGCGCCGAGGTCGACGGCCTCGACGCCGACGGTTTTGCCAAGGTTGCCCAGGCGGCCAAGGAAACGTGCCCGATCAGCAAGGCACTGACCGGCGTCGACATCACGTTGGATGCGGCACAGGACTGATCACCTCGTGCTCGGGCGCCCCCTGCGGCGCCCGAGTGCGGTTGTGTGTGACGACCAGGTAGCTTGCGAACAATATCGGGAGCACCCACAGATCCGAGGGATCACGAAAGACCACGATCGGCAAGAGCTCGCCGCGGAATCCTCCTGCGGTCCAGCGGAAAAACCCGATCACCCACTCGTACGCGTCGCCGATCGGCGAGACCGTCTTCACCGCGGCGAAGCCGATGCCCGTGACCGCGATGGACCAGGCGATCGCTGCTCGCCCCGCCAGCTTTCGTCTGAGCACCTCGAGAACCGAGAGCAGAAGCAAGGGAAACAGGAACACGCCGGCGACGTCGGACAGCTTGCCCGTCATCGTGTTCCCGAATGCCCCTTTGAGTACGTGGTCGTTGACCAAGATGACGGCCACCGAGACCAGCGCCCACGGACTCAGCAGCAGATCGCCCGGGCGGTTCACGACAGGTTGATGGTTGCCGAGCCGGACGAGAACAGGTCGCACTTGAACTGAAGGCGAAGACCGGTGGCGGCTTCGGGGACCTCGTACGCCAGTTCGCCTCGCTTGGCTGCACCCGGCGCAAGCTCTCCGTCGACACTCGACGTGCTGCTGTCGGTGAACGTGATGTTGTACGACTTGTTGGTCGAGTCCTGCAGTTCGAAGCACATCATCGATGACACGGTCGACGGCTTGTCGCTGTTGCTGGTGACCTCGGTGTCGACCACGACGTAGCGGTTTCCGGGATCCGCGGTGATGAACTGATTGGTCGAGACATAGGGATCGACAACGCCGTGTACCTGGACGCGCCAGTCGCCCAGTTCGACGACGTCACCGATGCCGAAGGCAGCCGCGGGTGCGGCGGAAGAACCGTTGTCGTCGACCTTCTTCGCTTCGTCGGTCTCGCCAGAGGCGATGGTTGCGAACAGGGCTGCGCCGACGGCGAGGAGGGCGAGGGGAGTACGGAGTGATCGCATGATGTGCGCCTTTCGAGAGTTGGTATGGCACAAGTCAACGATGTGGGGACCGCTCACCGCTTCGGTCGAAAGATCGGGGAGCCTCATCCTTTCGGTCGGAGCTTGACGGTTCGTCCACCCGTTCGGCTGATTCGAGGCGTCGGTGGCGGTGGATACGCTTGCTCGGTGATCACCACCAAAGGAACCGTTGTGCGACGACGCGTATGGACTACCGCCGCCGTCGCGTTCAGCCTTTTCTGTTCCTTCATGACGGTGGGCATCGCAGGCGCGTCGGGAAATATGCCACCGGCATTGGTCGGGATCGGGTTCGTCCTGGGCGTGGCCGGTGGGATATCGCTTGTCTGGCGCCATCAACATCCCTGGGTGGTTCTGGCGATCACGCTGGTCGGCCCGCTGTTCTTCCCCACCGATGCAACGGCGGCGCTCATCGCGTTGTTCGCCGTTGCTCGGATCGCGCGTGGGCCTCGGCTTGCAGCAGCCGCGGCAGCTGTCTTCGTCGTGTGCGGAATTTCGTTGACCTACGACGCTTTTCGAAATCGTGAATACTCCGTTCTCACGATGGGCACCGCGAAACCCAAAGACGGTTCGGTGGTTGTTCAATACGACGTCGCCATCTGGATCCCGTGGCTCGTCGCTGCCGTCATGGTCGGCATTGTCGTGGCGCTCTCGCTCCTGATTCGGACCAGAACCGAACTCGTCGAGGCAGAGCACGTACGGGATCTGGCCACCGAGAAAACCGACGTGATGCGCGACGAGATGATTCGCACCGAGGAACGAACGCGGATCGCTCGAGACATGCACGACACGATCGCGGCCAGTTTGAGCCGGATCTCGTTGTTCGCCGGCGGGTTGCAGGTCAGCGCGGCAGACAATCCCGAGAAGGTCGTCAACACCGCAGCGATGATCAGAACCGCCGCGCACGAGGCTTTGGACGAATTGAAGGGAATCGTCGGAGTGCTCAGGGGAAGCGGTGATCGCCGCGAACACGGTGGGCACCAGGGGATCGACGCGATCGGTGACCTGGTCAACAGTGCACGCGCGGCAGGCATCCACTGCCGTCTCGAATCCGAGTTGCTCCCGGGTGATGTCGGAATGTTGGCGGGGCATGTCTGTTATCGCGTCGTTCAGGAATCGTTGACCAACGTCCAGAAGTACGCGAGCGACCAGATGCTCGTCATTTCCGTGACCGGGTCGCCGCACGACGGAATCCGCATCCTCGCACGCAACAAGCTGAGCGAGCTTGCACCCATGACGTCGATCGGTTCTCGATCCGGCCTACGCGGGTTGGCCGAACAGGCGCGAGAGATCGGCGGCAAGGTGGAGGCAGGCGCGTTGGGGGACGATTTCCTCGTCAGTTGCTGGGTGCCCTGGTCGTCGTAGCCCTCCCACCCTCTAATTGTCGGGGGCGCTGGGTAATCTGAGCGCACTATGGACGCTGACTCGCGCATCACAGTTTTGATCGTCGACAACGACGCGTGGGTTCGGCGCGGGATGAAGGACATCCTGGAAGCAGCGCCGGACATCGTGGTGGTTGCCGAGGCCGAGGACGGCGATCAGGTCGCAGCCAAGGTCACTCGTTTTCGTCCCCACGTGGTGCTGATGGATCTGAAAATGGCACGGGTCGGTGGCTTGGAGGCCACGCGTGAATTGATGACCATGAGCAATCCACCGAAGGTCATTGCCATGACCGCCTTCGACGTCGACGACATGGTTGTGCAGGCAGTCGAGGCGGGCGCGCACAGTTTCCTGAGCAAGGACGCAGCTCCGCAGGCGTTCCAGCAGGCAGTGCGGGTGGTGGCGTCGGACCACTCGTTGTTCAGTTGCGATTCTCTGCGCGCCATCGTGGCCTCGTCGCCGCGTCGGCAAGCGCCCGATCAGACTCCGCTCGCTTCGCTCACCGAGCGCGAGCGCGAAGTGCTGACAATCCTGGCGACAGGCGCGGCCAACAGTGTCATCGCGGAGCGGCTGTACCTCGGTGAGACCACCGTCAAGACGCATATCTCTTCGCTGTTCGCCAAGCTGGGTGTGCCCAACCGCGTGAGTGCATCGTTGATCGCGTTCCGGTGTGGCCTGGTCACGTGACTCGGGACTAATCCCGACCCTGTTCGTTGTTGCACCTTCGGTGACTGATCAAATCGTGATTGACCAAGACGTGACCATCGAAGTGTGGTCGGACGTCGCTTGTCCGTGGTGCTACATCGGAAAGACCAGGTTCCTCTCGGCGCTGGATCGTTTCGAGAACAAGGACCGCGTCAACGTCATCTGGCGCTCGTACCAGCTCGCTCCGGAGACCCCGGTGGGAGAGGGGCGAACCGAACTCGACGCCTTGGTCGAAATGAAGGGGATGGCGCCTGATCAGGTACGTCAGATGTTCGCCCACGTCAGCGCGACGGCCGCCGAGGTCGGGTTGACCTTGGACTTCGAAACCGTGATCGCCGCCAATACCTTTGATGCGCACAGGTTGCTGCATCTCGCGGGTGAGCGGCAGAACGAACTCCTCGAAGCGCTGTTCAAAGCGCACTTCAGCGACGGCAAGGTGATCGACGACCGTGAGGTGCTGGTCGAGCTGGCCGTGAGCGTCGGCCTCGACGCCGATGTCGTGCGCGAGCAACTGGGCTCCGATGCCGCAGCGGAGGCTGTCCGCGAAGATCTGTCCATGGCCCGCCAACTGCAGGTCAGCGGCGTTCCGTTCTTTGTCGCCAACCGTGCGGTTGCCGTGTCCGGCGCTCAGCCCGAAGAGGTGTTTCTGCAGTTGCTCACTCAGGCCTCCGAACCGGCCTGAGAAAGGCGAGCGGCACGCACAGCCGGGGCGTTCGAAAACGGCAACAGATGTGCGCCGTTCACAGGGCAGGACAAGGTCACGTGCGCTGCATCGACGAACCGGTACGGCTGCGCTGCAACAACTCCGGCGAGGTTCTTTCGCAGACGCGACATCTCGGCCCGCGCGGTCACCGTGCGGGCCGGGTCGCCGAACAGATCTTGCGCCAACCGCGATGCAGTCAGTCCCCGTCTCTCGGATCCGAGGAGGAACAGAATCTCCGCATGTCGTTGGGTGGGGGCGTATGCCCATTCGCCGAAACCCGACGTGACTGTCACCGACATGTTCTCGGAATCGCGCAGATCGATATGCACCGTGGGCGCGCTGATTCTCTCGCCGGTGGTGATCGGTCTAACCAGCCACCCGCCGGGAAGCGGATCCAGTTCGCACAGGCCCAGGGCCGGGAACCATGTCCTGCCGGGAGCCAAAGCTGCGGGGAGCAGCACGCGCGAGCGATGAGGTAACGCGTCGACCGCTGCGACCCATCCGTGGGTGTCGATCACCAGTGCGGGTGATCCGCTTCGTGCAAGCATCGGCCCTGCAACAGAACGTAGTTGATCGAGATTGTCCCGATGCTTGTCGCGCAGGTGTGATTGAGCGAGGCGTGCGACGGCGTCGACCAGAGCGAGCGTCGTGGGATGGACGGTCTTGGCAGGACCACTGATGTCGACGACGCCGATGACACGGTCGTCCCGCGGATCGCGGATGGGCGCCCCCGCACACGTCCACGGATGATGGCTGCGCGCATAGTGTTCCGCCGAGAAGATCTGAACCGCCTGTCGTGACACCAATGCCGTTCCGATGGCATTGGTGCCGACGCTGTCCTCCGCCCAGCTCGCCCCTTCGACAAATCCCAGACGCGCAGCTTGGTCCAGTACGCGATGGGAACCGCTGCGCCACAGTACAGTTCCGCGAAGATCTGCGACGACCATGATGTTCTCACCGCTCGCGGTGACCGATTCGAGTCCGCGTGTCACGTCGTCGAGTACGTCGTACAGTCCGGACTCACGACGACGGAGATCGAGTTCGGCGACGTCCATCGACGGTTCGACCCGGCTGTGCTCGGGATCGATACCGAGTTCGCGCAGGCGCTGCCACGATTGGCGCACCACGTCCCTTGGGCGGGCCGGTGCGCGGTCTCCGGCCATCGTCGCGTCGTACACCGCGGCGAGGGTCCTCGCGTAGTCGCGAGGATCCTCGCCGGGCGGCATCGCAGGCTCTGGCAACCGCTTTTTCAGTGAAGACACCGCTTTCGGCGAAGACACCGCTTTCGGCGAAGACGCCGCTTTCAGTGAAGACACCTCGGTCAGCGGTAGACGAGACCGCCGTCGATGAGACCGGCCTGCCCGGTCATGTAGTCGGAATCGGGCCCAGCGAGGTAAGAGACGAAACCGGCTACGTCGTCGGGGGTTTCAGCTCGACCCAGCGCAATTCCGCCGACGAACTTCTCGTAGGTGGCGCCCTCTGGCGCACCGGTCAACTCGGCGAACCTCTTGTCGATCGTCACCCACATGTCGGTGCCCACGACGCCGGGGCAGTACGCGTTGACGGTGATTCCGTCGGACGCGTATTCCTTGGCCGCAGCCTGAGTGAGGGCCCTGACCGCGAATTTTGTTGCGCTGTAAACACCTAACATGGCGAACCCGTCATGACCGGCGATGGACGACGCGTTGATGATCTTTCCGCGCTGACCGAGCGCCTGGAACTTTGCCGCTGCGGCTTGAATTCCCCACAGGACACCGTCGACGTTGACGCTCCAGATCTTGGAGACCTCTTCCGGCGTCGCATCGGAGATCGGGCCGACGAGAGCGATTCCCGCGTTGTTGACGATGACGTCGAATCCGCTCAACTCACTGTGCGCGTGTTCGACTGCGGCGTGAACCTGCGCGCGATCGCTGACATCGGAGATAAACGTCGTCGCACGACGACCGATCTGTCTGATCTCGTCGGCAACCGCATCCAGCTTGGTCTGGTCGAGGTCGACCAACGCGATGTCGGCGCCGTCGTGGGCGAGGCGGAGAGCGATTCCGCGTCCGATTCCTTGGCCGGCGCCGGTGACCAGTACTACCTTGCCCGTGATGCTCATGCAGATCTCCTCGTAAGCAGTGAACCAGTCGGTTGTGAACCGGTGAGTGATTTGTATGTGACGGCGACCACAATGCGGAAGGGTTGCACCGTGTTGCAATTCCGGAAAATCGGACAGCAGTTGCAACCCTCGGCAACCCTCCCGGTACCCCGCGCGACGGTTCCATAGTTGCGCCACCACTTCGCGAATCATCTTGCGAGACAATCTGGGAGAGGGCACATGACCGCTACAGTCGACACACCCACGGAACCGGCCACGCCGAGCCGACAACCGTCACGCCGCTGGATCGGGTTCGGGATCGCGAACCTCGTGATCGTTCTCGTGCTGGCCGTGGCGAGTTGGTACCTTCTGGCCGATCCGACCACCAGTCCCTGGAGTTTCTATCCTCTGCCGTTCAACGCGGCGCTTTTCTGGGCAATCCTTTTTGTTGTGTTCATCGGCTTCAATTGCGAGTTCGCCGGCTTCGATCGACTCCCACAGCCGGCGAAAGGCTTGGCGATCATGGTCGCGACCGCGGTCTTCGCCGTCGTGGTGACGTGGCTCCTGGCAAACGGCTTGGGGAGTTTGTACCCGGATTTCGCGGCCGATCGTGAGGGCGGCCTCGGATATTTCGCGGGTGCGCTGTTCGTGCTCTTCGGCTTCGGGACCTGGGTGATGGTGGTCCTGAACTGGCAGCATTGGCCGTGGACTTCCCTCGGGATGAAGCAGCCGTTGGTGGGTTTGTGTGAGATCGCGTTTGTCGCCGTCCCGACGCTGGCGCTGTACTTCGTGTTCGGTCTGCCGTCCGTGTCGCTGTCCGCCACGGATCCGTTGATGACCGTCGACACCGCACTCGGATGGTTCTACTGCGTCGTGGTGGTCGTGATCCTGACTGGCCAGACGCTCGACAACTGGCCGTGGCGACTGTTCGGCGGCGGCGGTAAGACGGCGCTCGCAGCCACGATCGGTAACTTCGCCGTCGGAACCGGCTTGTACTTCGTGGCACTTCCGGTCGTGAAGGTGTTGGTGGGAAGCGATGCCGTTGCCGAGTTGGGTGGTGTGGTCCATCAGTTCCCGGCGCAGCTCGGTGTGTGCTGGGCCTTCTGGATGATCTTCTGGGCCAACGCCTTCGGTAACAAGCCCACGGGCTTTGCGGACGGGGTCAACCTGGCGATCCGCGCGCTGCTCACGTTTGCGCTCGCGGTGGTCACATTCTTGTTCTATTACCGCTTTGCGGCAGAGCACATTCTTCACGAGCCGGCAGTTGTCGACGGATTGCACGGCAATGCACTGGGTTTCGTGGACTGGGCCGTGTTGTGGACGCTGTTCTACGTCGTGGGATTTCAGTCGCTGGGACTCGGCAAATTCAAGCCTACTGAGGGGTGAGTCGGTTGCCCGCACATCGGTGCGGGTAACCGGTATCGGGCGGCGGCACCGCGCCCGCTGATTGCAACAGACTGCAACGCTTGTGACCGGGGCCACTTATGGGATGTGCTGTGTGTCACATTCACAAACAAGGAGAAGTGATGACGCAAACCATCGATTCCGCAGTCACCCCCGAGGTGAAGTTGACGGCGGTGACACCTCAGGAACGCGTCGACGCCTGGCTGGCGGATTTCGAGTCGGCCCTCGCGGCTCGTGACATCGAGCGTGTGGCAGGCAAATTTGCACTCGACAGCTTCTGGCGAGACTTGGTGTCGTTCACCTGGAACATCAAGACCGTCGAAGGTCGCGAGCAGATTGCCGACATGCTCTCCGAGCGTCTCGACGACACCGATCCTTCGGGATTCCGGACCACCGAGACACCCGACGAAGCCGACGGCGTCACGTCGGCCTGGATCGAATTCGAGACTGCAACCGGTCGCGCGCACGGGCACCTTCGTTTGAAAGGAGATGAAGGTTGGACCCTGCTGACGTCGTTGCAGGAATTGAAGGGACACGAAGAAGGTAAGGGCACTCGCCGGCCTCGTGGAGCGAAGCACGGAGCGGACCCGAACCGCATCACGTGGGCCGAGCAGAAGGAGATCGAGGATCGCGAACTGGGTTACACCACACAGCCTTACGTCGTGATCGTCGGCGGCGGCCAGGGAGGCATCGCCCTCGGTGCCCGGATGCGCCAACTCGGAGTTCCGGCCATCGTGATCGACAGCCACGAGCGGCCGGGCGACCAGTGGCGTGGACGCTACAAGTCCCTGTGCCTGCACGACCCGGTTTGGTACGACCACCTGCCATACATGCCGTTCCCCGACAACTGGCCGGTGTTCGCGCCCAAGGACAAGATCGGCGACTGGCTCGAGATGTACACCAAGGTCATGGAGGTTCCGTACTGGAGTTCCACGACCTGCACCTCTGCGTCGTTCGACGAGAAGACCCAGGAATGGACCGTCGAGGTCAACCGCAACGGCGAGAAGCTGACGTTGCGTCCCAAGCAGTTGGTGATGGCGACGGGTATGTCCGGCAAGGCCAACGTTCCGACGTTCCCCGGGCAGGACAAGTTCCTCGGCGATCAGCACCACTCGAGCAAGCACCCCGGCCCGGATCAGTACGTGGGCAAGAAGGTCGTCGTGATCGGGGCCAATAACTCCTCGCACGACATCTGCGGCGCACTGTGGGAGAACGGCATCGACGTCACGATGGTGCAACGCAGCTCGACGCACATCGTGAAGTCGGATTCGCTGATGGATTTGGGCTTGGGCGATCTGTACTCGGAGCGAGCACTGGCCGCGGGCATGACGACACACAAGGCAGACCTCACGTTCGGTTCGCTGCCGTACCGGATCATGCACGAGTTCCAGATCCCGGTGTACGACGCAATCCGTGAGCGCGACAAGGATTTCTACGATCGCCTCGAGAAGGCGGGCTTCGAGCACGACTGGGGTGACGACGGTTCAGGTCTGTTCATGAAGTACCTACGACGCGGCTCGGGTTACTACATCGACGTCGGCGCGGCCGAACTGGTCGCGAACGGGGACATCAAGCTCGCGCACGGCAACATTCGTGAGCTGACCGAGAACAGCGTGATCCTCGAAGACGGTACGGAATTGCCTGCCGACGTGGTGGTCTACGCGACCGGCTACGGCTCGATGAATGGCTGGGTGGCGGATCTGATCGGTCAGGACACCGCCGACAAGGTCGGCAAGGTGTGGGGCCTGGGGTCGAACACCACCAAGGATCCGGGACCGTGGGAAGGCGAGCAGCGCAACATGTGGAAGCCGACGCAGCAGGAAGCGCTGTGGTTCCACGGAGGCAATCTGCACCAGTCGCGCCACTACTCGCTGTACTTGGCGTTGCAGTTGAAGGCGCGCTACGAGGGCATCCCGACGCCGGTGTACGGACTGCAGGAAGTGCATCACCTGAGCTGAAATAGAACTGCTGTGCGCCTTTATTAACCGCCCGCGGTTAATAAAGGCGCACAGCAGGTTCAGCGAAGGGCGTACTTCTTTGCTACTTCGGTGTTCTTGGTCGCGCGCTCGGTGAGGAAGGCGAATGCCAACCCGAGCACGAGCCAGAGCGTCGCCTGCGTAGCGAGCGAGGAAAGTCGGAACTCCCACAGCAGAGTTGCCGGGAAGTCCTCGCCCACCTCGTTGATGCCGGGAAGCGAGACGTAACCGATCGTGGCGATCAGCAGGAACGCAGCCACCGGAGCAGCGATGCGCACGCTGAGGAACTCGTGCCCGGAAACTGCCTTTGCCGCCGCTGCTGCCGCGGTGACGGACAGTAGCCCGAGAATCACGGCGGCCAGCCACAGCAGTGTGCGCTGGTTGATGGTGTCGGGATCTCCGACGGCCGGCGGATTGGCCGGGTACTTGAAGAAGGGCACGGCCTCGATGGCCAGCCAACCACCGACGGCGATGGTGATCGCCAACAACGGCCCGGACATTCCGGTGAGTCGTCGAGCGTAATTGGCAACGACCGAGAAGATCGCCCCGAGTGCCAGTCCGGCCAGCGCTGTGGCCAGGAACAGCCCGGCGCGCTGCCCGTCGCGGCTCACCAGTGGTTCTTCTTCGTCACCGTGCGAATGCCCAGCGGCTTCGCCGGCAACCTCACCGGTGGCGCTGTTGGCTTCTTCGATCGCAATGGCGGCATTGACGTGCGGTTCACCCAGCACGAATGCAACTCCGCCGGCAAGGATGCCTGCGATCAAACCAGCCAACAAACCACGAATGAGAAGCTTCGTGAAATTGTCGACTAGTGGCACGGCAGGCCCATCAAGTGTCGACCGTCGTGCATCAATTCATGCATGTACATGCCGGTGCGAGAGATAGCGCCCTGGTCGAATCCGACCAGGTAGAGAGCGAGCATCGCGAACAGAACTACTGCAGCGGCGAGGAAAGCAAGACGAGTCGAATCGATCGACGTATCGGGAGAATAGGCGAGAGCCATCGAAGCCTCCTGGGATTTTCGCGTCCCCTAGGTCCATGCGATGGCCGAAGTGTCTGGCTGTCGAAATAGTCGTGCCGAAAAAGGCACTTCACCTCGAATTACAGTGGCGCGACCGCTCCGGGCTTTCACCGGATTCCTGTCGGACCATCGCGTTTACATGCGAACTTTTGCACTACTGCCCGCACCGTGTCAACGCGTAAGCCGAGATGACCGTCGATTGTGCCCGCCAAGGCGGGCACAATCGTTCTAGATCAGCTCTTTGCGGCGACGTCCAGGACAACTTCGAACTCGAGCAACGACGCACCCGAAGCGACGGGCTTCGCACGCTCGCCGGAATGGGCTTCGCGGGCAGGGCCGTCACGCCAATCGGCGAACGCCTGCTCGGACTCCCACTGCGTCACCACGAAGTAGCGGCTCTCACCTGCGGTGGGGCGGAGGAGTTGGAATCCGAGAAAGCCCGGGGAGTTCTCGACTGCATGAGCGCGTGCTGCGAAGCGCTTCTCCAGTTCGGGGCCGGCGCCCTCGGGGACCTCGATTGCATTGATCTTCACGACTGCCATGCAAGCGACATTACCCGCGCACCTTCACCGCGTACCGTGACACTCGTGTTGCATGACGAAGGTGGAACAGGACAACCGATTCTGTTGTTGCACGGCCTCATGGGCAGCTCGAGGACGTGGCGACGCCAGGTGCCCTGGATCCGCGAGTTCGGCCACGTCTACACGTTCGACGCCGCCGGTCACGGCCGGCCCGCGCCGTCAGAGCTGACCACCGAGGCATTCGTCGACGACCTGGCATCTGCCGTTGCGTCCATCGAGGAGCCGATGATCGTGATCGGCCATTCGATGGGGGCTCTGCACGCGTGGTGCTTCGCCGCATCGCATCCCGAAAAGGTTTGTGCACTGGTCCTCGAAGACATGGCTCCGGATTTTCGCGGACGCACCGCCGCGGATTGGGCTCAGATGATCTCGGCGTGGCCGCAGCCGTTTGCTTCCGAGGACGCGATGAAGGAATTCTTCGGGCCCGTCGCCGGCCAGTACTTTCTCGACTCTTTCGACCGCCGCGACGACGGGTGGTACCTGCACGGCGAGGTGTCGACCTTCCGCGACATCTCGGAGGAGTGGGGCACGAGGCATTTCTGGGATCAGTGGAAGGCGATCGACGTGCCGACCTTGCTGATCGAGGGAGAGTTCACCATCACCCCCGAGGGACAGATGCGAGAGATGGCCGAGAGGCCGGGAACTCGGTACGTACGTATTGCCGATGCAGGCCACCTGGTTCACGACGATCAACCGCAGCGCTATCGCGAAGTGGTGACGGAATTCCTTCAGACGGTGAGCTGACTGCGGATCGACGCGCCCACCTGCTCCAGTTCGACGGCTCGCCTGGCCAGGAGTCCGGCAGCGAACTTCGCCTTGTCGCCGCGATGGCGGGGGACGACGTGGAGGTGCGAGTGGAACACGGTTTGGCCCGCGGCACGCCCGTCGTTGACCAGAAAGTTGACTCCGTCAGCGGCGATGTCGCAGCGGCGTAGAGCTCCGGCGATGAGCGTGCCGACGCGGAACATCTCTGCGCCCTCGTGGCTTTCGAGAGCATCGAGGTTTTCTGCATGACGCTTGGGGACCACCAGGGTGTGCCCGCGACTCACCGGTCGGGCGTCGAGAAATGCAAGAGTCGTCTCGCTCTCGTGGACGAGAATCGCCGGCTCGGTCAGCGCGACGATCTTGCAGAAGACACAGGTATCGGTGCTCATGCCTACAGAATGTAGTCCGAATCAGATCCGACCCGGGACTACAGCAGGCGCAGCTGACGTGCCTTCGTGATCGCTTCGTTTCGATTGTGTGCGTCGAGCTTCTTGTAGAGAGTGCGCAGTTGAGTCTTGACGGTGTTGACGGACACGTACAGTTTGTCGGCCATCGCGGCCGACCCCATGCCGAGCGCCAGGAGTGAGAGGACCTTCTGTTCGCGTTCGGTCAGCTCCACGATACGTACGGATCCCGGAAATGATTCCGCAGGAGCACTTTTCGAGAACTCGGCGAGTGCACGCGATTTTGTTACTGCCATCGATTCGAGTTTCTCGACGTCCGCCGATCCGATGGTCGCGAACGGACGCAGAAGTCCGGTTTGGTCCGCGATACTGCACGCTCTGGACCACTCCTGAGAGGCGAGTCGTGGCTCACCCAGCTCGGAGTGTGCAACCGCTTGCACCAGAAGCGATTCCATCTGTGCCCGCGGATAGGATTCGCCAGACCAGTCGAACTGATGACACAGCGCCACAGCGGCCTCGTTCTGGCCGATTCGCTGACGTAAACGCGCCACCGACGCGAGCGTCCACGGGTTGGCTGCAGGATCGGCAATTTCCTTGGCCAGAGCCGTCGCCTTGTTTCCCTCGCCGAGTGCGAGCAGGAGATCGATTTCTGCGGATTGCAGCAGAGGAAGCGCGAAAGACGTGGCCGTGTACTGCTTGGAATGCACTCCAATCGCGTTGTGGAGCAAGGGCAGAGCGGAAGATGCACTGCTCTGAGTCAGGGCGAATTGGCTGTGCGCATAGACGACGAACGCCCATAGCTCCTCGGTGTCGGACGGAACGCCGAGGTCGGTCAGTGCGATACGTGCGTCACCGAAGTCGAGTGTGTCGAGAGCGGCGAGAGCCCGTGCCGTCAAGCCGGCGATCTTGACTACAGGTTCGAGCCAACCCCCGGGGTCAGGATGCTTCTGTTCGAGTTCGAACCAGTGTCTGGCCTGCCGCGGCTCACCTGCCAAAGCCCAATTCAGGGCGGCACTACCCGCAGAGTTGCGAGCGATGAAGTCGACTCCGTGAGACAGGGCGCCGTGGTATGCCATTCGAGCCTTGATCGTGGATTCGGTGAACCTGCCGCTCAATTGAAAATTGATCGCCCATTGAAGTCGCATCAGGGGGAGTTGTGCGCTGACCGCTTCCGGATTGTTTTCCAGCGCACTGCGGCTGAGGTGAGACAGCCGCCTGGTGGTCTCTGCCGAGAGCCCGTATTCACCGGCCATCCTGAGCATGATCGATTGAACGCAGGCGATGCTCAAGGCGTCCTTCGCGCTGGGTTGGGCGCCGAGTTCCCACAGTTCGGCCGGCGATTCGGGTAGCAAGTCGATTGACGTGGATCGCTTGCTCGGATGCATCGTGAACAAGGCACGCCCGGCCTCAACGGCAGAGTGCTTGTCGGCAGCTTCCGCCGGAATCCGTTGGAGGGCGGAGCGAACCGAGTCCAGGTTATGCACGATCATCGTCACCCAATGTTGTTCGACGATGTCTACTGCCAGGGTCCAGTTCTGTGCCTCGACCGCATAGTCCAGCGCCGACGCGTGATGGCCGTTGTCGAGTCGATTGTGAGCGAGGAATGAAAGACGTTGCGACGGATCGATTCCCACGCGAGTGTGGTGCGCGAGTATCGATCGTCGAATGGCGGGAGGCAATTCCCATGTTTCGTCGGCTTCGGCCTCGACGCGCGACAACAAGCCGGCTGTCTCCAGCGTCACCAGCCGCGAGCGGATCTCATGAACGGTTTCGGCAGTGTCAGGGCGCTGGGACTCGAACAGCATTGTGGCGACGCCGACGGTGATCGATCGACCAAAGGCGGTCGCGAGTAGGAACTCATGTTGCTTTAGGCGCTCAGCGGTGGCGAGAACGGAATCAGTCACGTAATCGTCTATCGCTTGCGCGGTGTTCGTTTTGATCTCTCGCTCACGGTTGCTGTTACGTGAGTCCCTGACGGCGGCGACTGCGGCGCGAACCAATGCGGGCAGCCCACCCGTCAGGGATGTGATTTGTTCTGCATCACCCTCAGCCGTGCGCACCCCCGCCTGTTCCAGCAATTGGGCGGTATCGGATGTCGTGAACAACAGCTCATCGGCGCCGATGACCTCGTGATCCGTGTCGAGAAGGTATGGCTCGGCGAACATGCCGAATCCCGAGAGCGTGACCACGAGGTCCAGGTTGTGGCAGAGGGTGAGGAGATCGATCAACTGATCGTCCAACTCTGGTTCCGATATCAGATCCGGCCTGATCAGCACGAGCAGCACGGGGCGGCTGAGGGCGTTCAGGGATTTGGCGGCAGCGGTGAAAGGATCGGCGAGATCGTCGACGTCGGGCAGTGCGATTCCGGCAGCGTGGATTCGATCGAGGACAACGGCCCAGAAATCTTCGAGTGTCGACGAGGGCTGTGGGGCCGAGACCCAGACGAGTATTCGTTCGGATGCCAGATGGGCGCGCAGCCACGATGCGATCAACGACGATTTCCCGTGGCCGTTCGGTGCACGGACGATGGTCAGAGCGGCGCGTCGATCCAGTTTCGCGAACAGTGCTTGCCGAGGAATCGACTCGGTGAGAGTGCGCCTTTCGGGAATAGCTGCCCAGTCGTGGCCGTCCCTCCCGAACATCAACGCGGACCCTTTCTGCTTTCACGCCCCACGCTAATTGGCGGATTTGGGCGGATTGTCTCGATCCATCTATCTACATGGAGGAGCGTAGCTGGTGCGAATCCAGAGCGTGTCATCCCGGGCAATTCACCCGCGACTTCACCCCGGGTGAGAGAAGTTCACCCACATAATCATGCCGTCACCATTGGCTTTCGAGTCCCTCGAGCGACTTCTATTGAACGTAGCTCGGGATTCGCCAAATCTGGTCGAGAGTGCCCGACCGGGCCCCGAGGGTCGGCCATCGAAGGAGTGTCGTGAGAACTCGTCTGTCAGTGGTGTGGTCGAAGGCGGTTACGGTCCGACTCCGACCGAGAGCGTGCGCCCGAAGAGTGCGAGGCGTAGTCGTGGTGACAGGAGTGTTACTTGTCGGCGCAGCTGCGCTCGGTGCGCTACCGATGCAGTCGGATGTTCGATTGGCAGCCGAGGGAGAGTCCGCTTCTCCCTTCACCGTCGAGTTGACGGCGATTGACGGTGCGCCGCCCTTCGACCCCGGTGACGGTCCAGGGCTCGATACCGGACCGTCCAACGGCATTGTCCGAGAGGGTGATCCGGTGACGTATGTCGTAGACATCGGCGTCCGGGGCAACCCGCTCTCGGACGTGGTCGTGCAGCTTCCGGTGCCTCGAGGTTTCGTTCTACCGTCCGTGCCTGACTACTGCAAAGATGGCTCGGGTGTCGACGAGTTCGGGTTACATTGCCTGATAGGCAATCTGGAAGCGGATCGGTACTTCACCCGGACAGCGACGATGACTGCGGGAAAGCGGGAAGACGCCGACGGTCTATCGATTGCTGCACTGGTCACCGCAGATCGAGGGGCGGCTCGCGTGCGGTCGGACGATGTCACCGTGCGGGTGGCGACCACCCCGGGAGTGTGTGATCCACAAGGGAATTCTGTTGGTGGTCGGAGAGACCAGGGGACAGCTGTCTCGGCAGATGGTCGGATCTCAGGTCTGGTGACGTCGGGCATCTCGGAGGCGGTGGTGATCAACGGCGTCGATCAATGCGGGCACGCGATAGCGCGGACGGTGAAACCGTTCGAGGGTCGCTTCTCGTTTGTCGGACTCCTGCCGGGGACGTATCGCGTCACGGTCGACGGCCGAGCGCCGGTGGACGTGGTGTTGGAACCAGGGGCAATGGCGGTCGGTGGCCTGACGTTCTGATACAGCTCCACAGTGATAGCAACACCTGAAACAGTTCAGAACCAGTTGGAAACAGTCGATGGAGGATCCAGTGCGTGAAAGCCTGGGCGTGGTATTCGAAAACAATTCCATTTCAACAGCTCTCGTAGATGCGGACACGCCCCTTCTGGGCTCGATCGACGAGTTCCGTCATCCGTGGGGCGCGAACGGGACTGTTCCCTCTGCGCAAGCGTCGGCACGCGCGCTCGCCTCCGCTGCCGAGGTCGCCACCGGTCGGGCCCTGCGCTCGAACCTGTGCCCCACCGTCGTCGGAGTGATGTGCGAGCGCGCGGACGTGCGCGAATTTGTCCCGGATTCATTGTCCTCCAGCACTTTCGAGAACGTCGAGTTGGTCAACGGTCTGGACGCTCGCATTGCCTACTTGCGGACGGTCGACGCCCTGAATGGTGTTTCGCCGATTCTCGCGTTCTGGCCGGACGGCAGTGAGACTGTGATCGCTGCCATCGATCCGAGCGCCGGCGTCGTGGACTCGGCGCACCGCTACGCTACCGCCGAGTTGCTTACAGACAGCTCGACATTTGCTGCGACATTGGACCTGCTCGTCGCTGAACGAGACCCCGTGCCCAAGTTGCTCGTCGCCATGCTCGGCAAGGAAGAGTCACGGCAGTTGTCCGCCGAAGCCGCCGAATCGGCAGGGCTCGGCTTCCTGTATCTCGGCGAGCGCGCCCAACTGGCGATAGGCGCTGCGCTGGTAGCGGCCGGTCGGGGGAGTGAGGTCAGGTCCGCTGGCGGCGCGGCTGTTCAGCCCGTCAACAGAATCCGGTGGGCGGCGGCAATAGTGCTGCCGCTCCTGCTCATGCTGACGGGATTGCTGATCGCTCTGTCGCCGGACGGGTCGCGAGCGGTGTCCACTGATCGCCCGAACGTCGGCGCCGAGCCGGCGAACCCGACGAGCGGGCCACCGTCCGGAGCGGCCCTACCGATCCTGACGCTCCCGCCTTGCGACCCGGTGGTACCCGTCGTCCCCGCTGCGTTTCGGCGTTCGGATCCTGATGTCACACCACCCCAGACCGTCGAACCAGCAGAAGCATGCGACCCGATGCGAGTGGGCTAGGGCGTACCTTCTCCAGCCAGTGCAAACAGGCCGTTATCGGTCTGCTCGACCAGTCCGTCGACCAACAAGGAATGTAGTGCGCGGTCACGCTGACCAGGATCGGTCGGCCAGACGATGTCGAGTTGCGCGCGTTCGACCGGACGGTGGCTCTCGCGCAGAACGGCCATCAATTTTCCACGAACTTGGCGATCGGTGCCCGCGAACTTCTGCACCTTCTTGGGCGGTCCGGTGTGTGCCGGTTTGCCCGAAGCGACCCACGCGCAATTCGGCAAAGGGCAGTTCTCGCAGTTCGGCGTCCGCGCAGTGCAGATCAGTGCACCGAGTTCCATGAGAGCGGCGCTGTAGGTGGCGGCGCGCGCTCGTGTCCGTGGCAGCAGCGCCGCGACGTCGGCGAGGTCTCGCGTGTTGGACGGATTGCCGGGTTCCGCATTGCCGTGGACGGCTCGCGCAACCACGCGTCGTACGTTGGTGTCCACCACCGGCACTCGCTGTCCGTAGGCGAAGCACGCCACGGCGCGGGCGGTGTACGAACCGATTCCCGGTAGGGAGAGCAGGGTGTCGACGTCTACCGGCACCACGTCGCCGTGCTCGGCGGCGAGGACACCCGCGCATTCGTGTAACCGCAGTGCGCGTCGTGGGTAACCGAGTTTGCCCCACGCGCGAAGTACTTCTGCCTGACTCGACGTTGCCATCGCCGACGGTACCGGCCAGCGCTCCACCCACTCTTCCCAGATGGGCGCAACGCGCACCACCGGCGTCTGCTGGAGCATGATCTCGCTCATCAGGATCTGCCAGGCACTGACGCCCTCGCGTCGCCACGGCAGGTCACGAGCGTTCTCGGAGTACCACTTCAGTAGCACCGAAGATTCCACTGCCACTGCTACCGACACACTCCTCGAACCTGTGCTCCTGGTCGACGAAGGACACGTCGACTTCTGGAGGCCACTTTATCGGCAGTCACCGACACGGCTGCCTGTGACGCCAGACCTTTGAGTCACAACAACTGCACGTTGCTCAGTTTCCACTCGCCGTCCTCGCGGACCAGAGAAAGTTGCATGCGGTTACGGTCGATCCTCGGATCGGGGGAGTTGGTATTGGTGATCGTCTGATCGAGGAACACGAGCACCTCGGCGTTGTCGCGATCACTGCTCGCCAGTCCGGCTGAAATGATCTGAGCGGACGAGGTCGCCTGATACTGCACGATCATGTTCTGCAGGTTGGCTGCCACCTGGGCGTACTGACCGGCGAACTCACCGACAGAGTTGTCACGCACCACGGAGAGATTCTGATCGAGGTTCTGGAAGTTGTACGTCGCAAGATCAGTGGCGAATTGCCGTCCGCTGTCCAGTGCGCTGGTACGCGCGTCTTCGTCGGCCGATTTCTGCCAGGTCGCGAATGCGCCCCATCCGAGCGCCGCGACCACGACCAGGACGCCGGCAACGATCAGCAAGGTCTGCTTGCGAAGCCGCTTGGGCTTTTCGACGATTGTGGGTGTCGGACTCTCGGGAGTCTGGGGTTGGGGTGTCTCGGACTGGGGTGTCTCGGTCATTGCGTTCCTTGTACTAGTAGTGCGGCAAACGAGTTGTCACCGAGAACGGTGTTCTGACCACCGTTGAGGCCCAGACGAATCGACGTTCCGTCACCGGCCGCAACTGTGCCGAGAGCAGGATCGTATTCGGCAACCCAGTCGATCGTTCCAGTTCCGGTGGGGACGTTCTGCGAACCGCGATTCTGGATCCGGCCCGACTGGTCCGCGCAGTGTTGGTTCTTGTCGAGCGTGGTCGGTGAGGTGTCCTGTACCGATCGCCGGGGCGTGTCGTAGATACAGACCGGTCCGAGTGCTGTGATCAGATCAAGCTGTGCCCGTCCGTCTTTGACGATACTTCCGAACTTCTCGAATCCTTTGGGCACCACCACCAACAAGGCATCGACGGCGGGCATCCGTGCAGTGACGATCTGAGTGGAGACGAGAGAATTGGCCAACAGCAGACTGAACGGCTCACGACTCTGTTCGATGAGAGGCAGTATCTGATTGTCGAGAACACTCGGGCTTCGATCGAGGAGTGTGCGCAGTTGCGGATCGGAGTTTCGTACCTGATCTGTCAATTGGCGAAGTGTGAGTGCAACTTCGGGAAGAGCGTCAATATTTTCCTCGTTCGCAGTGAACAGTGAGCGCGAGTTCTCGACGAGTGTGTTGACACGCGGTTGATCGGCTTGGACAGTGCGCGCGAGGACGTCGAAGTTGTCGACGAGCGCCTGCAGATCCGGACCCAATCCGTTCAATCCCTCACCGAGTTCGTGCGAGAGGGTTCGCAGGTCTGCCGGATCGACGGTATCGGCAGCAGCGTTGAAATTCGCAATCACGGTTCCCAACGCGACCGGGATCGAAGTGCGCTCAGTCGGAACAACCGAACCTTCAACCAGATACGGGCCGCCGTCGGTCTGCGAAGACAACTGAACTTTCAACACCGGAACGGCGGTGTCCTGGCTGATGGCCACATGCGAATCGCTGGGGATCTGTTGGTCGGCGGCGATGCTCAACGTCATCACGACGAGGTCCTGGGCAGAGTCCACCTCCACCGACTCGACGTCGCCGACGGTGACTCCGCGATAGGCCACTTCCGAACCCGGAGCGATTCCGGCCGCGTTCTCCAATTCGACGGTGACCGAGAACGTTCCGGTGAAGGGATCTCCGGCACCTACTTGTCGGAGCACATACGTCGTGCTGACCACCGCGATGAGGAGAAAGGCGACGATCTCGAAATAGACGGTTCGGTTCTTCATCGCGTTCCTCCTTGCAGGGGTGTCGTGATCGGCAGTTCCCGATCGGAGGCGGGCAGAGGTGGCAGTGGCGGTGCGGCGCCCGGAATTATCTCGTTGAGCACCCCGGTCACGGTGCCCTCGACATCGACGTCGAGGTCGATGTTCACGTAATCACCTGGGCTGGCGCGCTCGAGGAGCACTCTCGCGTTGTCCAGGTTGGACATGGTCTCACTCAGAGTCGGGCCCATTGCCGAGAACTGGTCGAGGATGGGTGACAGTCGTCCGGTGATCTCGGAAATCTGGTCGGCCGACTGGTCGAGCACGGAATTGGTTGCGGTACTGAGCCGATCGGTTTCGTCGAGAAGATCGAGGAGCGGTTGTCGTTGGTCGGCGATCACGCCCAATGCGGGTGTGAGTGTTCGCAAGCCTTCGTCGATGGTGGCGCTCTCGTCACCGATCAGAGCGCTGAGCCGGTTCAGTGAATCCAGTGCCGAATTGATCGATTCCTTTCGGTCGTCAAGTGTTCCGAGAAAAGTGTCAAGGCGCGCAAGCAGATCGCGGATCGTCTCTTCCCTGCCGTCGAGAATCTGATCAGCCTCACTGACGATGTTCTTGACCTGCGCCAACCCACTGCCGTTCAACAGAGTTCCGACGGCGCCGAGCAGTTGTGCGACATCGGGTCCGCGCACGGTCTCCGATCGCGCGATGGTGGAACCTGGTTCGAGCCTGGGGCCCGTTGGATCGACCGGAACTTCGAGGTTGACAAATGCGTCGCCGATCGGGGTGGACAGCTCGATCCGAGCGCGAGTGCCGACGGGTAGTTCGATGTCCGATTCAATTTCTGTATGTACTACGGCTGCAAATGTTTCCGCGCTCATCGACGTGACTCTGCCGACCACTGCCTGGCCGATCCGCACCTCGCCGCCGACGGGGAGTAATGACGCATCGACGAATTCCATGTTCAGCGGGTACGACTCTCCTGGCAGACCGCGCCCGAGGGGGAGGTGCTGGAAGTTGAGACTGCAGCCGGTCAACGGCGCCGCGATGACAAGTGCCACGACAACGCTCACCACGGACTTGTTCGACGCCATCAGTTGCCCCCACCGAGGATGCGTGCCAGGTCGGAGCTGCCTGCCGAAGGAAATTCGATGGGATTGACGATCCCAGGCCCGGTGCACAGCGGAATCGGCATCTTCTCGCACAGTTCTCGCGTCGTGTCGAACTGTGAGAGATCGGTGGCGACGTTCAATCGCGCTCTGGCTCGGCCTTCTTCGGTGACGAGGTTGGCGACGTTCTCGAATCCCGTTGGTGCCGTTTCGATGATCTCGCGCAGTTGGTCCTGTTTGGTCGCGACTGCACCGGCCAACTGTGCGAGCGCACCCAGATCGGCGGTGACCGCCTCGCCGTGTTCGGCGAGTAGCGCTGAGACCTGTCCGAGCAACGTGGTCAGGGAATCGAGCGCCCCGCTGATGTCTTCTCGCTGGGTACTGAACGCGCGGGCGGTGACTGTCACCGAATTCGACAGCGAGTCGACCTTGGTCTGGTTGTCCGCGATCAACTGCACGAGGGTGTTCAGGTTCTTCACGAGTTCGGAGATGTCGGGACTTGCACCCGCCAGTACCGAACTAGCCTGTGAGATGGACCGAACGGCATCGTTGAATGCTTGCCCGTTGCCGTCCAACGCGTGGGCGCCTTCTCCGATGAGGTCACCGATCCCACCGCCGTCCGCGCCAGGGCCGAGCGCCACCGTCAGTTCGTTCACCGATGCGGTGAGCTGGTCCCATGTCAGAGGGGAGTGAGTTCGTTCGAGAGGGATCACTGCGCCGTCCGCGAGGAACTCACCGTCCTCGTAGCCGGGGCCGAGTTCGATCGTGCGGTCGCTGATGACCGAAGGAGACAGGACCCAGGCCTGCGCGTCGGCCGGTATGCGTGTTCCGGACGGCAGGCTCATCGCCACTCGTACCCGGGACCCTTCCGGCGTGACGCTCTCGACCCTCCCGCTGGGAACTCCGAGAATAGTCACCGTGTTTCCGGTGAAGATGGCGTCGGTCGAGGTGAATTCGGCAGTGAGAGTGAGTTGGTGTTCGTCACGCGTGACGAACAGGACCGCACCGATCGCGCAGATCATTATCGCTGCCAGCACGGCGAGCTTCTTGACGGTCGTGGTCATCGACACCCCTGAACGAGCCCGACGACGCACAACCAGTTGTCCGGGATGAGGGTGGAGGGTGAGTTGAGGTCGAGCCAGTTGCCGTTACCGGTCGCATTGGTGACGTACCGAACGCTGGGGGCGAAGTTGTCGAGCAACGTGGTCAGTGATTGTTCGTTCTCGGAAAGAACTCCCGTCACCTCGTGGATGTCTCCCATGACCGAGTCGACCAATGCCTGGTTGTCACCCAGGAACTGGGCAAGTGTGGTGCTCAACTGATTGAGGTCTTGTACAAGCGCATTGAGCACATCTCGCCGGTCGGCGATCGTGGCCATCACCAGGTCCGCATTTCCCAGAAGGGTTTGCAGAGTGTCCTTTTGCTCGATCAGTGTTGCGGTCGTCTGCTGCGCTCCGGTGAGAAGGGAACGGAGCGCAACGTCGTTGTCGTTGACTACTCCGGAGAGTGCGTCGATTCCCTCGAGCGAGCGGCGAATGAGTTCGGGATCGTCCGGTGAGTTGTCGGACACCACGGTCAGCATGTTTCGCAGTTGTTGCAGATCAAGGTTTTCCGAAGTGGATTGTGCTCCTCGTCCGAGATCGTCGAGAGTGAACGGAACACTCGTGTTCTCGATGGGAATGGTCGAACCTCCGGGTAACGAGCGCGATCCGTTCGGAGTGATGTCGAGCGAGCGTCGGCCGAGCAGAGTCGAGATCTTGATGTCCGCGCGCGAGTTTTCGCCGAGAGTGACGCCGTCGTCGAGTCGGAAGGTGACTTCAACGGAGTTGCCGCTGACCGCCAACGAGGTGACCACCCCGCTCGGGACTCCCGCGACGTTGACCGGATCGTCCTGCGTCAATCCGGTGGCGTTGGCAAACACGGCGTTGTACTCGTTGGTCTTGACCTTCAAGATCAGTTGAGGGACAACGAGTGCGGCCAGAACGACACAGACTCCGACGAGAATGCAGATCATTCCGTTGCGGACGGGGTTCTTGACGGTGAGCCAGTTCATCGGCACACCGCCGAACGCTCGGGGCCGCCGAGAGTCACCGATTGGTCCAGCGCGCTGAGTCGGAAGTTACAGATGTAGATGTTCGCCCAACTGCCGTAGCTCATTGCGATTCCCAATTGGGTGAACAGTTGATCGAAAGCGGTGATACCGGTCGCCAGCGACTCACGATTGTCGACGACGACGCTGGCCGACTGATCGATCGAAGTCAGCGCGCCAGCCAAGTCCGGTTCCACGCGCGTCACCAAGTCCTGAAGGGAAGAAGTCAGGGCACCTGCGGAATCAACTGCGGCCGAGATCTGTTGGCGGTCCTGTGCCAAACCGCCTACCAGCGTGTCGAGCGTATTGATCATCTCGACGAAGTTGGGTCGATTCGTCGTCGTGACGGTGAGTACCCGGTCGAGGTTGGTCAGTAGTTGGTCCAAGATCGCGTCTCGGGACGTCAAGTTCTCGGTGACGGCAACTGTGCGCTCCAGCAGGCTTTCGATGGTGGAACCTTGTCCTTGGAATACCTGGACGACCTGTGCGGCAAGCTCGTTGACTTCTGCGGGGTCAAGTGCGTCGAACAGGGGACGGAAACCGCCGAGGATGTCGGTGAGGTCGATCGCCGGCTGAGTCTGTTCCACGGGAATTGTGGCTCCGGGGGAGAGGTAGTTGCCGGCTACTAGTTCGCCCTGTCCGGGTTCGATCGAGATCGTCCGTGCCCCCAGCAGATCTGCATACCTCACCACAGCCCGACCGTCGGTCGGAATACGTTGTGTAGATTCGAGTTCGAAGCCGACGACGGCTTGGTTGTTCACCAACTCGACGCTGTCGACGCGCCCTACTCGCACCCCGGCGATCTGAACATCGCTGCCGGTGACCAGGCCGGAGGCATTGACGAAGACGGCCCGGTACTGCGAACTAGACCCGGAGACTGGGTTGATCAGAGTGCTCACCACGACCACGGTGGCGAGAATCGACAGCGCGGCAAACAGTCCGAACCTGATCAGAGATTTCTTCACGCTCATCCGCCCACCACCGTCGTGCCGCGAAATACCGGCCCCGCCACGAGAGTGTCCAAAGCTGTACCGCCCTGGGTGATAGCTGAGATCAGGGATTGTTCGGCAGGGCTGCCGACCGGGCCGACGGTTCCGCCGAACGCGGTCGCGGCGGCAGGGCAGTTGGGGCCGCGGGTCCCGTCGTATTGTGGGCAGTCGGTCTTTCCGTACGGATACAGATCTGTGACAGACAGGCGCAAGTCAGTGCTGAGCCAGGGACCGTGCGCCAATGCGGGCGGGAGTTTGATCGTGAGATTGCGCAGGCCGTTGTAGAAGGTGGTGATGTGGTCCGGCCGCGAAGTGATTGCACCGGTGAGGGAATCGGCGTCGTCGACCAAGGTGATCAGGCGGTCGCGATTGTCGCCGATCAGACTCGTGGCAGCAGATCCCGTGCTGGTGCCTGCTCGCAGAAGCCCCGCCAATCCGTCGGATTTCTCGACGACGGTCTTGGATGTGGTGATGGAGTTCTCGAATGCGGCGAGCATGTCGGGCGCACTCGTCGAGAGACTGTCGGCGAGCGTGGCTATGTCGTCGAGGTCGTCACCGAGTCCGTCGATGACGGGCTGCGCACCGACCAATGCTTGGTGGACTGAATCGAGAGACTCACCGATCTGGTTTCCCTTGCCGCTCATCGCATCCGAGACTGCCGTGAGCGCCACGTTGATGTCGGCGGGGTCGAGGGAAGAAACGAGCGAGTAGATCCGTGAGATCGATTGGTAGAGCTGGACCGCGACTTCGGACTGATCTGATGCCAACTCGGTACCCGGCGCGAGAGCAGGACCGCGCGAGAGACCGTCAGGTTGAATCAGGTCCACGAAGAAGTCGCCGAAGATGTTGCGGGGCATCAGCCGCACCTGACTTGCCGACGGTATGTCCTCGAATGCACCCTCGTCGATTGCGAGTGAGATGGTGGAAGCGGTGGTGCCAGGCTCGATGTCGGCGACCGAACCGACGACGACGCCGCGGTACTGAACCGAGGATCCGACTCGCAGCGCACCGGCGCTGGCAGGGACGACAGCACTGACCTGCGGTGTGGAACTGAACGTGTCCGTGCCCCTGCTGAACAAGAAGACGTAGGCGACGATCAGCAGGACTATCGCAAGTAAACCACGCAGTGCCAGTGCAATTCGACTGGTGCCCGTGACGATCATCCGGTCAACCCGGGCACCTGAGGTTTGAGTCCCCAGAGCGCGATGGTCATGGCGACGTCGGTGAAGGCCAGGAAGACGATGCTGGTGCGCAGCGCTCGTCCGGCTGCTCGTCCGACGCCTTCAGGTCCACCCGTCGCGGTATAACCGTAGTAGCAGTGCACGAGGGTCACGACGACCGCGAACACCATGACTTTTATCAAGGACAACCAGATGTCGTTGGGAGAGAGGAAAAGACTGAAGTAGTAGCCGTATGTTCCCTCCGACTGGCCTTTGACCCGGATCACCGCAAGCGCCGTTGCCATGTACGAAGCAAACAGGCCGACCAGGTACAGCGGGACCACCGCGATGAGCGCCGCGATCATTCGGGTGGTGACCAGGTATCGCAGCGAGGGAATCGCCATGACTTCGAGTGCGTCGATTTCCTCGGAGATCCGCATGGCTCCGAGCTGCGCGGTGAATCCAGTTCCGACCTTGGCAGCCAAGGTGATTGCGGCAACGAGTGGTGCGACCTCACGAGTATTCGCGATGGCGGACATCACGCCGGACAGCGGTGCGAGGCCGACGAGGTTGAGTCCGCGGTAGCCCTCGAGTCCGATCTGGGAACCTGCGAAGAACGAGATCGCGAAGATCACGACGACGCTGCCGCCGCCGGCGAGCAGGGTGCCCGAACCGAATGCCACCTGGGCGACGAGACGGGCGACTTCACGCCAATATCGCTTGAGGGTTGCCGGAATCGAGATGATGACGCGCGCGTGGAACGTGAACTGATCGCCGAGTCGACTCAGACCGTCGACGGTGCGCGAACTGGCCCGCTTGGCACGAATTGCGATGGGCAGGTGCATCAGTAGGCACCCTTCACCGAGACGAACAGCGGGTAGAACTGGGTAATTGCGAGGTTGGCGACGAACACGAGGACAAACGAGAGCACGACGGTCTCGTTGACTGCGTCGCCGACGCCTTGAGCACCGCGCTTGACGGTCAGGCCCTTGTAGCAGGCCACGATTCCCGAGATGAGAGCAAAGGCAACGGCTTTGATACCGGAGACGACGAAGTCGCTCGGTTGACTGAATTGAACGAGATTGCGCAGGAAGCTCTGTGCGTTGCCGTCGAGTATCAGGACGTGAACGAAGAGGCTTGCGCCCAAACCGATCACGAGAACTATCGAATTCAGCAGGAGGCAGACGACGGCAATTGCGATCATCCGCGGCACGACCAGGCGTTCCAACACCGGCAGGCCCAGTACTTCGAGCGCATCGATCTCTTCGCGGATCGTGCGCGCTCCCAAATCTGCGCAGATTGCGGAACCGCCGACGCCGGCGATGATCAGGGCGCAGACCAGCGGTCCGGCCTGTCCGATGATGAGGAACGCGACGACTGCACCGCTGTATGAACCCGCGCCGATTTGGTCTGCGAGCGAACCGATCTGGAGAGCTACGCCCACGCCGAGGGGAATCATCACCAGTGCCGAAGCGACCGAGGTGACGTGGGCGAGAAACCACATCTGGTCGAGCGCTTCACGCCAGGCGAGGCGCTTGTGTCGCAGAGTTGTGAAAGCGGCGACGCATACGCATACGCGAACGGTGAAGGTGAACAGCAGTCCGATCTCGGACAGCAGGTTCGAGAACATGTTCGTCTTGGCGGGGGAGGCAGGCGTTGCGTCCCCGGTTGTTCCAACTTCAGTGCTCACGCCATCCCCCTTTCCGGCCGAATCGTTCTGGTCGGGTTTCTTCGATCACACTCGGAAGGTCGAAGTGCTCCAGGTCACGTTCGGGGACGGTATCAGGAAACTGACTCTGAAGTAAGTTCCAATTCGGGCACGCCATCACAAGGCGTGAATGTGGACGCGGAGCTTCCGTTTGCGTCTACGCAACCTTCCCGGCGAGAGTCCGAAATGCGACGGGTGCACAATGAGTGAATGCCACGATCAAGCCCCATTTCCGCTTGGAAGTCCCTTCGCGAAGGCAACGAGCGATTTGTCAACGACGCGTCCATTCACCCCAGCCAGGGAATCGCCGATCGCGCGAAGCTCGTCGATGGGCAGCACCCCACCGCGGTGCTGTTCGGTTGCGGTGATTCGCGCGTAGCCGCCGAGATCATCTTCGATCAGGGCCTCGGCGACATGTTCGTCGTGCGTACGGCAGGTCACGTGCTCGACGATTCGGTGCTCGGTTCGATCGAGTACGCGGTTCACGTGCTCAACGTGCCGCTCATCGTCGTCCTCGGTCACGACGGTTGCGGTGCCGTGAAGGCAACGCTCGACGCCCTGGACAAGGGTGCGGTTCCCGACGGCTTCATTCGCAGCGTGGTCGAGCGCGTTGCTCCGTCCATCCTGATGGGTCGCAACGAAGGCTTGTCCACCGTCGACGAACTCGAAGGTCGACACGTCGTGGAGACCGGCTCGTTGATCATGCAGAGGTCGCGGATCATCGCAGACAAGGTGGACAACGGTGCGTGCGCGATCGTCGGCGTCACGTACACATTGTCCGACGGTCACATGCGAGTTCAGGGCGCGGTCGGCGACATCGGCGAGAGCGTCGAGACCGTCGAGGGTTAGATCTTCCGGGGCAGTGATACCCGGTAGCAGACAATGGGTACCGACACGCCGCCTCAGCTGACGGTTAGTGGACCCTGCGCCAACTACCGTTGAGTCCGTGTTGGAACCGAATGGACCACTGCCCCCCGAGATCTACTGGCGTCGCCGGGCGCTGGCCATTGGTGCCGCCGTCATTGCACTGGCGTTGATCATCTGGGCGGCGTCCGCCCTCTTCGGCGGTGGAAGCGATACTCCTGAGGCCAATTCGGCCGCTGCGAGTTCCTCGCTGACGACGGACGTCTCCTTCACCCCCAACCCTTCCGGCTCCAACGCGCCGGACGGTAACGGTGGTTCGGGTGGCGGTGCTGCGGGTGGATCAGGTGGCTCGGGCACGCAGGCTTCGGGATCGTCGACGTCGGCATCGTCCTCGTCGACCACCGGCGCTCCGGTCCCGGCTGGTCAGTGCGCGGACTCGTCGTTGGCAGTCAAGGCGACCGCAGACAAGGCGACCTTCGCTCCCGGTGAAGAGCCGTCCTTCACGATCGTCATCACCAACATCGGTTCGGCACCCTGTGATCGAGATCTGGCGGGCGGCCTGCAGCAGGTGCTCGTCTACAGCATCGACGGCAAGACCCGTTTGTGGTCCAACGTCGACTGCTATCCCCAGCCCGCAGCCGACGTACGCAATCTCGCTCCCGGCGAGCAAGCTGCGTTCAAGGTCGCCTGGTCGGCCACGACGTCGACCCCCGAGTGCGCGACCGCGCAGAACCCCGAGCGCAATCCGGTGGGCGCAGGCGCGTACACGGTTGTCGGTCAGCTCGGCGCACTGCGAAGCTCCCCGGAGCCGTTCAACATCGCGTGAGAGCGGGCAAGCCCGAACAGGCCCGCTAGTTGAACGATCCGGTGATCGACGTCTCCGCGAGCCGGGAAAGTCCCTCACGGATGTGACGGGCCCACAGCCCGCCGATGCCCTCGACCGACTGCAGATCGGCAGCCGTAGCGGCCAGCAGCGACTGGAGAGTGCCGAAGGATCCGACCAACCGGTGGATCTGATGGAACTGCAATCGAGGCACACGCATCAGTACGCGATATCCGCGAGGAGTCATCGGAGTGTCGAGGGCTTCGATCGTGCCCGGATAACCGAGAACACGCGCAAGAGTCGTGAGATCGAGTAGGTCGGCGTCGGTGACACGATCGAGTGCGACGAGTACGTTGTCCATCGCCGCGGTGCCGATGGGTTCGGGGCCGGCAAGATAATCCCGAACGATCAGTTGACGTGCAATGTCGTTGTCGCCGACCAGTTCTTCGAGCTGCAGTGCCAGCTGGCGACCGTCGGTGCCGAGCTCGAGGACATCCTGCTCGATTTCGATCGACACACGGCGAACCATTTCGAGTCGCTGTACGACGGTCAACGCGTCGCGCAGAGTCACGAAATCCTCGATCTCGACCACCGACAGTTGCCGTGTCACTTCGTCGAGTCGCGCTTTGTATCGTTCGAGCGTCGCGACGGCCTGGTTGGCGCGCGAAAGTATGGTGGCCGAGCCGTCGATGACGTGCCGGATACCACCGACGTACACACTGACGATCGACATCGACTGACTGACCGAGACCACGGGATAGCCGGTTTGAATTGCCGTGCGCTCGGCGGCACGGTGCCTGGTGCCGGATTCGACGGTGGGAATCTTGTGATCGGGAACCAGTTGGACATTGGCGCGCACGATGCGTGTGCCGTCCGTCGAGAGGACTACCGCGCCGTCCATCTTCGAGAGCTCGCGCAATCGGGTCGGTGCGAACTCCACGTCGAGGTTGAATCCGCCGTCACACAGCGCTTCCATCTCCTCGTCGTATCCGAGGACGATCAGCGCGCCGGTACGTCCGCGCAGAATTCGTTCGAGCCCGTCTCGCAAAGCGGTACCCGGCGCCAACCTGGCGATGGTCTCTCGCAATGCCGACGACGACTGTGTGTCCGCCATCGCACTGATCATTGAGAAACTCCCTGCTGAGGTCGATGTCACTTCGGTCGGGTCCGATGCCTGCGCCGGACTGATCCCCGTTTAGATTACCTATCCATGAGTAGTACCTGGACCCTGCCTGATGACCTGACTGTCCCGGAGCCGGTCGAATTCTTTCCGGCCGCCGGCGAGAAGTTGCCTCAGCACTGGTCGAAATGCTTCGGCTGCGGCGACGACCAGCCTGCGGGAATGGCGATGAGTTTCAGGGCTGGTGACGGGTTGGAAGTGACGGGCCGTCTGGAGGTCGCCAAGAAGTATCAGGGCGGTCCGGGGGTCATTCACGGCGGCATTTTGTCGACGGCTTTCGACGAGGCTCAAGGCATGGCATGTATGGCCCTCGGCTCGCCCGTGGTGACCGGGCACCTCGAGATCGACTTCGCCCGACCGATCCCGTTGGGATCGGTGCTCGAATTTCGGGCTCGCATCGACGGCGTTGTGCGCCGCAAGGTCTACACCAGCGCGGAAGCGGTGATCGTCGAAGGTCCGACAGCGGATCCGGACACGGTGGTGGGAACGTCCCGCGGACTGTTCCTGACCATCACGTCGGAACACTTCGCCAAGACCAAGGAGTTCGTGGACGGCGAACCGACTTCCCCGTTCGGCACCTCGTCGGTCTGACGCGGTAGTCGGCCGCAGGCCGGTTACTTCACCGGAGTGAGCTTGGGGCGAGACGGGGCTTGTTTGCCGCCCATCAATCCGGCATAGGCGAGTGCCTCGGCCAGGTTCGCTACTTCGTTGACGCGCATGCCGGGAATGTTCGGGCCGGAATCGACCGGCACGATGGCGCTGGTGAATCCCAATCTGGCAGCTTCGATCAGCCGTCGGTTCACGCCGGCAACTCGTCGAACCTCTCCGGCGAGTCCGACCTCGCCGAGGATGACGAGCCCCTTGGGTACAGGTTTGGCTTTCACAGCGGAAGCGACCGCTATGGCAAGAGCCAGATCGGCACCCGGCTCGGTCATCCGCATACCGCCGACGGTCGCGGCGTAGACGTCGGCCTTCGAGATCGACACCCCGACGCGGCGCTCCAACACGGCCAGAACCATGGCCACACGGGCGGTGTCGAGCCCGCTGACGGCTCGACGAGGTGTCGGTAGAGGCGTGGCGGCGACGAGGGCCTGAACTTCACCGAGTAGCGGTCGCTTACCGTCCATCATCACGGTGACAGCCGTGCCTTCCACGGCTTCTTCGCGGTGATGCAGGAACAGGCCGGACGGATCGCTGATCTCGTTGATGCCCTGCTCGCTCAGCTCGAAGCATCCCACCTCGTCGGCCGCACCGAATCTGTTCTTGACGCCGCGGACCATGCGCAGCGTGGAGTGCTTGTCGCCTTCGAAGTGCAGAACCACGTCTACGAGATGCTCGAGCGAGCGCGGTCCGGCGACGGCGCCGTCCTTGGTGACGTGGCCGATCAGAAGCACCGGGATTCCACTGGCCTTCGCCAGGGAGGTCAAGGCGCTGGTGACGGCCTTGACCTGAGTCACGCCGCCGACGACTCCGTCGACGTCGGCAGCAAGCATGGTCTGCACCGAGTCGACGATGACCAGGGTCGGCTTGACCTGCTCGATGTGGCCGAGGATGGTCGCGAGATCGGATTCGGCCGCCAGATACATCCGTTCGTGGACAGAGTTGGTGCGATCTGCCCGAAGTCGGACCTGACCGGCGGACTCCTCGCCGGTGACGTACAACGCTCGATCATCCGCGCTGCGCATCGCCCAGCGGTAGACGACCTCGAGAAGTAGCGTCGATTTTCCGACTCCGGGCTCGCCCGCGAGCAGCACCACCGAACCAGGTACGACGCCACCGCCGAGGACGCGGTCCAACTCGCCGATCCCGGTGGGCTTGGCCTGCGTCGAGGTGCTGTCGATCTGTGTCAGCGGCGTGGCCGGCGTCGTAGGGAGCACGGCGCTCGATCCCGCTTTGGCGAGTGATGCGCCGGCGCGACTGGCGACGGGTGCCACTACCGCGACCTCGGTCATCGAGCCCCACGAATCGCAGTCCGGACATCTACCGACCCACTTGGGCACTACCGACTGGCATTCGGAGCATCGGTAGTTCGATTTCACTTTGGCCACCGGGACAGACTAGAGGCGGGGTCCGACATGGACCCCGCCTCTAGTGTGATTCTTAAGTTGTTCTGCGAAGCGCAGTGTGCGCCTTGGTGATTCGGGCTCAGTGCCCGGCTTCTGCAACGTCGGGCGACTTGTCCGACTCGTTGCGCTCGAGCTGCGGGCCTGCGTCGACCGGTACGTCGACGGTGACCGAGCCGGCCTTCTCGAACTTGAAGGTGATCGGGACGGTCAAGCCGGGGCGAACGCCTGCCTTGATGTCCTGCAGAACGACGAGAGTGAGCGCAGCGGGTGCGTCGTCGTTCTCTTCGTTGTTCTTGATCTGGGTCTCTGCCTCGGTCGCGGCACCTTCGCCTGCGGGCAACTGGCCGGCCTGCAGCGACGTCTGCGGCTTGATCGTCAAGCCACCTACCTCTTCACCCGCGATGACGCGTGCTGCGTAATCGGTGGTGATGCTGACGAGCTTGTCCGTGGTCTCGGCGCTGTCGTTCACGACGGTGAACGCGAGCACGGCGTTGCCGCCCGGCTCGATGCTGTATTCCTCGGACGAGGGGTAGGCGATGTGCACGTTGCGCAGTGCGATCTCACCGAGGTTGGCGCTGTTGCCGTTCACGGCGGCCTGCTGGACGGCGGTCTGGCTCACCTGTCCGGAACCGCAAGCGGACAGCGCGATGGCTGCGCCTGCAGCCAGTGCAATGGCGGTAGCGACTCGACGAGTCGGCTTACGGATAGCAGTCACGATTTGTCCTCCACGGCGTCAGGTTCGCACTCCACTAGGCAGAGTAGTAGATAAGGTCCCGCGGGCTGGCCGTCGGGTCGCCACAACGGTTGTCTGCGTGGGCTTTCAGTCGGTTATGCAGGGGTGCTCCAGACCAGTTGAATGCACGTACAACAAGCCCTGTCAACCCCTACGCTCGAGCAAGGATGCCCCTGACCTGCACAGTTGATGAGTGGTCGGTTCTTTCACGTGTTAAACTAGTGGAATCGAAAGGGGCACGGGACACATGATTTTCAAGGTCGGAGACACCGTCGTATACCCCCATCACGGTGCGGCGCTGATCGAAGCTATCGAAACCCGCACCATCAAGGGTGAGCAGAAGGAGTACCTGGTTCTGAAGGTCGCTCAAGGCGATCTCACAGTACGGGTTCCTGCAGACAACGCAGAGTACGTCGGAGTTCGTGACGTGGTCGGCCAAGAAGGCCTCGACAAGGTTTTCCAGGTTCTGCGAGCACCGCACACCGAGGAGCCCACCAACTGGTCTCGTCGATACAAGGCAAATCTCGAGAAGCTTGCCTCAGGTGACGTGAACAAGGTTGCGGAAGTTGTTCGTGACCTGTGGCGTCGTGAGCAGGACCGCGGGCTTTCCGCTGGTGAGAAGCGCATGCTCGCCAAGGCTCGTCAGATTCTCGTCGGAGAGCTCGCGCTCGCCGAGGGCACTGACACCGAGAAGGCAGAGACCATTCTCGACGAGGTCCTCGCGGCCGCGTCCTGACTGCAACACAACAAAGCTGACAGTGGCAGTAGTAGCCCTGGTACCTGCCGCAGGTCGGGGAGTGCGATTGGGCGAGAAATTGCCCAAGGCATTTGTCGAACTCGGTGGGTGCACCATGCTTGCACGCGCGGTCGATGGACTCCGGAAATCCGGAGCGATCGACCGCGTTGTTGTCATTGTGCCGCCTGAACTGGTCGAATCCGTCGTAGCCGACCTCGGTCGTGCATCGGACGTCGACGTCGTCGGTGGTGGTGCCGAAAGAACCGATTCGGTTCGAGCCGGTCTCAGTGCTGCCGGCGATGCAGATTTTGTACTCGTGCACGACGCCGCGCGGGCATTGACACCGCCGGCGTTGATCGCGCGCGTCGTCGACGCTCTCCGAGCCGGCAGCTCCGCTGTCATCCCGGTACTCCCGGTTACCGACACGATCAAGTCGGTCGACGTACTCGGCGCAGTCACCGGAACGCCTCTGCGTTCGGAGTTGCGTGCGGTTCAAACTCCTCAAGGCTTCTCCACCGACGTCCTGCACAGTGCGTACGACGCCGGTGACGTCGCCGCGACCGACGACGCCGCTCTGGTGGAGCGTCTCGGTGTTTCGGTGCAGACGATTCCCGGCGACGCTCTCGCCTTCAAGATCACCACTCCGCTCGACCTCGTCCTTGCACGGGCGCTCCTGATCTCGGAGACAGAGTTGAGCGCGGACTCACAGGACGGAAAATAGATGCGCGTCGGTCTCGGCACGGATGTTCATCCCATCGAGGTCGGCCGACCTTGCTGGATGGCCGGGTTGCTGTTTGAGGAAGCAGACGGGTGCTCGGGGCATTCGGACGGCGACGTCGCCGTCCACGCGCTCTGTGACGCGTTGCTCTCCGCCGCAGGTCTTGGCGACCTCGGTTCGGTTTTCGGCACCGGCAGGCCCGAATGGGACGGCGTGAGCGGCGCTCGAATGCTTGCCGAGGTTCGTCGACTGCTCGAAGAGAACCAGTTCACCGTCGGCAACGCCGCGGTGCAGGTCATCGGCAACCGACCGAAGATCGGGCCGCGACGCGACGAGGCGCAGAAGGTGCTCTCGGACATTCTCGGCGCGCCTGTTTCGGTGTCCGCGACCACCACGGACGGGCTCGGCTTGACCGGTCGCGGCGAGGGGATCGCCGCCATGGCCACCGCGTTGGTCATGACAACCGAACACGACAGGTAAGATCGCTGGTCGTGACCCTGCGCCTATACGACACCGGTACGCGGGCCCTTCGGGA
Organism: Rhodococcus sp. UFZ-B548; assembly: GCF_903819475.1. Lineage (NCBI taxonomy): Bacteria > Bacillati > Actinomycetota > Actinomycetes > Mycobacteriales > Nocardiaceae > Rhodococcus > Rhodococcus sp. UFZ-B548. The sequence continues at coordinate 165,072 of NZ_CAIJDS010000004.1, read as the reverse complement.
TTTTGTTCCGTTGGCCCCCGGACATGCATCGGTGTACCTGTGTGGGGCGACAGTTCAGGGCGATCCTCACATCGGACACGTTCGTAGCGGCGTCGCTTTCGACGTGCTGCGACGCTGGCTGTTGGCGCACGGCAACGACGTTGCCTTCGTGCGCAACGTGACGGACATCGACGACAAGATTCTCAACAAGGCCGCCGGCGCCGGTCGACCTTGGTGGGAGTGGGCGGCGACGTTCGAGCGGTCGTTCACGTGGGCCTACGACCAACTGGGTGTGCTGCCGCCGTCCATCGAGCCGCGGGCCACCGGTCACGTGACGCAGATGGTCGAGATGATGGAACGCCTGATCGAGAACGGCCACGCGTACGCGGCGGGCGGCGACGTCTACTTCGACGTGCAGAGCTACCCCGAGTACGGCGCACTGTCCGGCCACAAACTCGACGACGTTCATCAGGGCGAGAGTGCGGCCGAGGGTAAGCGCGATCCTCGCGACTTCACCCTCTGGAAGGCCGTCAAGCCCGGTGAGCCCTCGTGGCCGACACCGTGGGGACCTGGCCGTCCGGGCTGGCACCTCGAGTGCTCGGCCATGGCGGAGTTCTACCTCGGGGCGGCATTCGACATCCATTGTGGTGGACGCGATCTCGTCTTCCCGCACCACGAGAACGAAATTGCGCAGGCCAAGTGCGCCGGCGACGATTTCGCTCAGTACTGGTTGCACAACGGCTGGGTCACGATGAGTGGCGAGAAGATGTCCAAGTCGTTGGGCAACGTTCTCTCGGTGCCGAACGTGCTCAAGAAGGTTCGTCCGCAAGAACTTCGGTACTACCTCGGTAGTGCGCACTACCGTTCCAATCTCGAGTACTCGGACGAGGCGTTGGACGAAAGCGCGAAGTCCTACCAGGGGCTCGAGTCGTTCGTCCTGCGCACACACAAGCGTGCGGGTGGCGTCGAACTCGGTACTTGGACCGAAGGTTTCGCGGCGGCTCTCGACAACGACTTGTCGGTGCCGATCGCGTTGGCCGAGATTCACGGCAAGGCGAGCGAGGGTAATTCCGCGCTCGCTGCCGGTGATCTCGACGCGGCTCGGGTGGCTGCCGGTCAGGTGCGGGCCATGCTCGCGATCCTGGGCGTCGACCCACTCGACGAGCATTGGACGCAGTCCGGTGGCGACACCGAGACGGCAATGGAAGCTTTGGACGTGTTGGTGCGGGCCGATCTCGATCGTCGGCAGCAGGCACGTACGGAAAAGAACTGGGCGGTGGCGGACGAGGTCCGCGATCGCCTCATCAAGGCGGGTATCGAAGTAACCGATACTCCCGACGGACCCGAATGGTCCCTTAAGGCAGGGCAGTAACAATGGCTGGAAACTCGAGCAGGCGCGGCGCAGTCCGTAAGGGCGGCACCAAGAAGGGCCAGGTTGCCGGTTCCGGTGGCCAGCACAAGCGTGGTCTCGCCGGCCGCGGTGCTACCCCTCCCGCCGAGGCACGCACCAAGCACCCAGCGGCAAAGCGTGCAGCGCGCGCCGCCCGGGCCGACGAGAAGCAGAACCAGGGCCGCGGTGGCCGTCCGGGGCCGGGCCGCAAGGTTCTCGACGGTCCCGAGACCGTGCTCGGTCGCAACCCGGTGGTGGAGTGCCTGCGCGCGGGTGTTCCGGCGACGGCGCTGTGGGTGGCTGTCGGTACCGAGAGCGACGACCGGTTGAAGGAATCCGTTCAGCGGGCTGCCGACGCCGGTATCTCCATCCTCGAGGTGCCGCGCTCGGATCTGGATCGCCTCAGCGCCAACGGTCTTCACCAGGGCATCGCTCTGCAGGTTCCGCCGTACCGCTACGCGCACCCGGACGATCTTCTGTCCGAGGCACGTAAGCACGCCGAGCCGCCACTGCTCGTCGCGCTGGACAACATCACCGATCCCCGCAACCTGGGTGCCGTTGTGCGCTCGGTCGCAGCTTTCGGTGGACACGGCGTCGTGATTCCGGAGCGTCGTAGCGCGAGCGTGAGTGCTGTCGCTTGGCGTACCAGCGCCGGTGCTGCCGCTCGTCTGCCGATTGCTCGGGCAACCAACCTCACCCGCACGCTCAAGGACTGGGCGTCGAAGGGTGTTCAGGTCGTCGGTCTCGACGCCGAAGGTGACACCACTCTCGACGATTTCGACGGCAGCGGTCCCGTGGTGATCGTGGTCGGTTCCGAGGGCAAGGGCCTTTCGCGCCTCGTCCGCGAGAACTGCGACGCGATCCTGTCGATTCCGATGGCGGGTCCGGTCGAGTCGCTCAACGCCTCGGTTGCCGCCGGAGTCGTCCTGGCGGACATCGCCCGCAGGCGTCGTAGCAGCTGAGTTGTAACGGCTTTCAGGTGAGCCTGGCGGGGTTCTAGCTCCGTACCGACCAGGCTTCCCACAGTGCAGCGTAGGAACCGTCCGCGCCGATCAGTTCGTCATGTGTCCCGCTCTCGACCACGCGGCCACCGCTCATGACGAGTATGCGATCGGCGCGGACTGCTTGGCTCAGGCGGTGTGCGATCACCACGGCAGTCCTGCCGGTGACTGCGAGCTCGGCTGCCTGATCGAGTAGACCTGCTGCAGTGGTTCCGGCTTCGGCAGTCGCCTCGTCGAGGATGACGACGGGCGGGTCGAGCAGAGCCAGCCGGACGAGGGCTATGTGCTGTGCCTGTGCCGCCGTCAACTGGTACCCGCCCGCCCCGACCCTGGTCTCGAGCCCGTCCGGAAGCTCATGGATCCATTGAGCTTTCATCGTTTCGACGGCTTCGGTGATCTTCGCATCGTCCGAATCTGGTGCGCACAACCGGAGATCGTCGGCGATCGTCCCGACGAACACGTGAACTTCCTGGCTGACCAGGACGACTTTGTGCCGAAGTTCGGCATCACTCAGGTCGTCAATCGGTGTGCCGTCGACGGTGATTCGCCCGTCCCCGACGGGAATGATGCCGGCAATCAGTTTGGCGAGTGTGGTCTTTCCGGCACCACTGCTGCCGACGACGGCGATTCGTTCCCCCGGTGCGATCGAGATCGAGATCGAATCGATCACCGGGGTGGAGTTGTCGTACGAGTAAGAAACCCGCTTCACGTCGACTCCGATGGGTGCGGACCGAGCCGAGGCAGGAATGCTCGCGGGACGCCCGGGCATCGCGGTGACACCGATCAGGCGAGCCAGGCTGGCACCCGCATCCTGCAATTCGTCGATGTTCGAGAGAAATACCGCGATGGGGCTGAACAGACTGTGGAAGTAGAGCGCAGCGGCGGTAGCGGCCCCGATGGACACCGATCCCGTGGTCACGAGCCAGTAGCCGACGCTCAGGACCGCGGCCAGTCCGAGCAGTTCGGCGCCGTTGAGTTGAGCGAAGAAGTTGGTGCGCAGTCGAACTGCCTGCATGTCGAAGCTGATGGCATGCTCGGAGGTCTCGGCGATTCGGCCGATGTGCTCGTCGGTTCGACGCAGGGCAGTGACAGTACCTGCACCACCCAGGGTTTCGATGAGCTGCTGTCCCCGCCTGGCCTGCGCAGCGCGAGAGCGTCGGTAGACGGGTCCGGAGCGTCGGAGGAAATGGCGAAGAGCGAAATAGTGAATTGGTGCAACGGCAACGATTGCCACGGTGAATCGCCAATCGATCACTCCCACACCGACAAGCGTCAGTGAAATCATGAACAGGGCGGACACCGTTGCGGGCAGCACCCGTGCGATAACGGTGTTGACCGCTTCGACGTCACCCGAGACCCGGGAAATCAGATCACCGGTTCCGGCATCCTCGACCAGTGACGACGGCTGCGCGAGCGTGGCGGCGAACACGTCCTCACGAAGATCGGCCAGCACGTTCTGCGCGACATTCGCGAGAAGCTGTGTGCTCCACCAGGTCAGCGCAACTCCTGCTGCCGCTGCACCGAGCATGAATGCGGTGATACGCAGAAGTGAGACAAACGGTTTGCCCTCCGTAACCGCATCGACCATGAGCCCGAGCAGCGCCGGGGTGGACAGGCCGCAGGCCGTAGCGGAGAGAAGTACGACGGTCGTGAGTGCGAGCGCTCGCCCCCGTGGCCGAAGCAGTGCGATCAATGCGCGGACCGTCTGTGTGGTCGACGCGATCGGCAAGGCAGATGTAGCCGGAACAGCAGATGCATCCGGAAGGGTGTCGGTCACAGTGAGTCTCCGTCCCGAGCGGCGTGGTCGATCGTGACGACACGGTCACACGAATGGAGCAAGGTCGGACTCGAGGTGATCACCACAATGGCCTTGTCGGGAAAGTTTCTCAGTGAGTGTGCAATTCGATGTTCGGTGACAGAGTCCACGGAAGTGGTGGGTTCGTGGAGGACCAGGATCGGCTGGGGTTGATGCAAAGCGCGGGCGAGGAGAAGGCGTTGCCGCTGACCTCCGGAGAGTTTCTTTCCTTGCTCACCTACCTCGGAGAGGTGGCCGTCGGGCAGATGCGTCAACACGTCGTCGAGCGCAGATGACGTCATTGCCGACGAGTCGACGTTCGGTGCAGCCAGATTGTCGAAGACGGTGCCGGTGAACACGGTTCCTTCATGAGCGGAGACGAACACCTGATCGCGAACTCCGTCCGGACCGAGTTCGGTTGCATCGGTGCCGAATACGAAGTAGCAGTCGGGGTCCAGCGGAGTCTGAAAGGCGAGTTGGCGTGCCAGTCGGTGAGCGGAATCGTCCGCGCGCACGCCCACCACCTCGCCGCGGCGAGCTGAGACGACAGTTCCGTTGTCCGTCGAAATCAGCAGGGCGTCTTCACTTCTGACAGCGCTGATCGGGGCGGTGGAGGGCGGCGATTCGATCAGGTGCGGCTCGGCCAGGAGTTCGGACAGCCTGCGTGCGGAGCCTCGCTTGGCAGCGAGTTCTGCACCGAAGAACCCCAGAGTTTCCATCGGACCGGCAATGACCCTGCTCAAGCCGACAACGGTGACGAAGTTGCCCACGGTGATCGTGCCTTGATGCGCCATCCACGCGGCTCCAAGTGCGACCGACGCCAGCACCAACGCGGAGACCCCGGAATTGAGCGCGGTCAGACTGGACATTGCTCTGACCGTCCGGATCGCTGCTTTCATCGACGCCCGGCTCGCCTTGACGTATCGCGACAGGGCAGTGGGCTCAGCCCCGAAACCCTTCAGTACTCGCAGTCCCAGCGTGAAATCAGTTGCAAGCATGCCTGCCTCGGCTGCCTTCTTCTGCTCTGCATACACACGCTCGTCCAGTGGACCGCTGATCTTGTGAATGAATACGAGCTGCGCAGCAGTGATGAGTACGACGATCAGTGCGAGCGGCCACGAGACGAAGGCAAGCGAAATCACTGCCGCGGCGAGCCCCGCAAAAGCTGAGCCCTGTTCGGCGACAACCCAGGAGAAGCCCGAGACGTGTGAGGCGTCCGAGGTGGAGATGGTGAGAACTTCACCCGTCGAGCGCTGAGCTTGCATGCCTCTGGCATCGAGTACCCGTCTGGCAGCGTTCAATCGTAGATCGTGTTCGCCGTAGACGAAGACCTGCGTGTTCAGGCGAACCGCGATGCGCCACGACAGAGCAAGTCCCACGAACAGAGCACACAACACAGCAAGCCATACGAGAAGTGCTGTGCTGTCGGACTTTCCGATTGCACGGTCGACGACGGTACCGATCAGCACCGGAATGAGGGCTTGAGCTACCTGATACGACGCCTGGCCGGTGACGGCTGCAACCAGTCGCGGGCCGCGTCCGGAGGAGAACGATCCGACTCTGATCATCTCCATCGGACCGGAACGAGTTTCGGGCAGCGCTGACACTCGTGAAACTCCTCGCCCAGATCTGAACACTCGTTGTGCAGTTCTACGGTAGAGCCGGAGCGGGTGCGGAAAGTGCTCGCAGATGCCAAGGGCTACGCGGCAGCGGACAGATGGAGTATCGACACCCCATTACCGGGATCAGGTCTCGATATACCTGCCTGGTCGAAACAAGTACGTTTGCAAAGAGAGCTGACAGAAGATGAAAAGCACTACCCGAATAGTGGCTGCGTTGGCCGCGATTGCCCTGCTCGCAGGCTGCCAGAGCAGCACCGAGTCAACAGCGTCGGAGGACACGACGCAGTTGGCCGAGGCCGGCGCTCTGCCGGTCACCGTAGATCACGCGTACGGCTCGACCACCATCGAGACCGAACCTCAGCGGATCGTGACCATCGGCTGGAACAGCCAGGATTCGGTCCTCGCACTGGGCAAGACGCCCGTCGCCATGGAGTCGTTCAGTGGGGCAGGCTTGGAGAACGGAATCCTGCCGTGGGACGAAGAAGTGTTGGGCGACGTCGAACCCACGTTGCTCGACAGCACTTCCGGTGTGCCGTTCGAGCAGATCCTGGCGTTGGAGCCGGACGTGATCATCGCGGTGGTCTCGGGAATCACCGAAGACGACTACGCACGTCTTTCTCAGATCGCACCCACGATTCCGTTCAAGGAGACCGCCTGGGCGACTACGTGGCAGGAGCAGATGTCGACCATCGGTTCAGTACTCGGACAACCGAAGCGGGCGGCTGAGCTGATCGAGGAAACTGACGATTCCATAGCCGACCTGGCTGCTGGGTCCCCGAATCTGAACGGGAAAACCTTGACCTTCCTGTCGGGAAACATCGACGGCCTCACCAATTACTGCGCCGACGACGGCAGAGTCATCCTGATGTCCCAGCTCGGACTGAAGCAGTCGGCCGGAAGCGCAGAGCTGTGCGGCGACACCCAGGGGTCGGTGACTGCATCGCGCGAACAGTACAACGAACTGGACGCGGACGTGATCGTGCTCAACGACGCGAGTGGTCAGGGGCTCCCCGGATTGATGGGGGACAAGTTGTTTGCCGACCTGCCGGCAGTCAAGGACGGCAGGCTGATTCAGCAGCTCGGTCTGGCCCGAGTGATGGCACTGGCTTCGCCCACGTCGCTGAGCGTCAAATATGCCTTCGCCGAACTGGTCTCGAAGATGAACGGCTTCTGACCAGTTAGGCTGACAATTCGCACGCGTCCGAGTAATAGTTCTTCGGTGTTCGTCCGGTGACCTTGCGGAACACGCTGGTGAAGGCGCTGGGGGTTTCGTATCCGACGCGACGGCTAACCGTCGAAACAGGAACGCCCGCAGCGAGATAGGACATCGCGGCGCGGACGCGAACTTGAATCCTCCACTCGGTGAAGGACATCCCCGTTCCCTGAGAGAACACGCGGCTCAGGGTACGGGGGCTTCCGCCGACCACATAGGCCCAATCGGCAAGCCCGCGTTGATCGGCGGGGTCGGCGATCAAGCGGCGTGCAACGGCGAGGGCCCGGGGATCGGCGGGCATCGGCACTGCGACATCAGCCGCCTCGATGGGCGCGAGCGTGTCGAAGACTACGGATTCCGCCCGCAAGCGAGCCTCGGTAGGCATGTTTCGCTGGTGCAGATGGATGAGCATCGTCTTGACCACGTCGTCGATGCCGATGATCGCGGGCTTCGTCCACGGGTGGGGGAACGACTCGGGCCGGAAATAGGTGAAACGAGCTTCGGTGGATGCGCCGAGCGTGATGCGCCGTGGAGTTCCAGCCGGAATCCACATGCCGACCGTCGGTGGGATCTGCCAACGAACGTCGTCGATGTACGCGCTCATCTCTCCGGAAGCGCCCCACAGGAGTTCGTGCTCGGGATGGCGGATCTCACGCCACGCGCGCTTCTGATCGCGCCCGATGGTGGACGTCGTCATCGAGAAGGGGAGCGGAACGTACCGGCCTGCCGGCACAGCCCAGTACGGAAATCCTGTGGAACTCATCGGTGGATCATACCGCGAATGACTTAGGTAATGCTTTCCTATTTGGTTCTTCGACGCAGGGCACGACGGAGTGCGGTCGCGACAAAAGGCCGAGGGTGGCACCGAGTCCGAAGACTCGATGCCACCCTCGATCACATTCCCCGACGGAGTGTTTACAGGTGGAGCAGGTGAATCAGCTGCCGTTGGCCAGGACACCGCTGATGATGTCGGAGATGAAGCCGGCCGGGTTGTCGAGGATGGAGGAGCCGGCCGAACCGGTTCCGCCCTCGCCGTCAGAAGAGCCGAAGCCCAGATCTGCCGAGCCCGATGCGGCAGCCTCGCCGGGGTTCTTGGCGCGGATCTTGGCGTAGACATCGCCGATGTTCTGATCACTGCCCCACAGCGAGATGCCGATGGAACTGGGGAGCTCGACGTAAGTTCCCGGCTGTGCGTTGTCCGGAACCAAGTAGCTCACTTCGAAAGTGACTGTCTTGCTGCCGGTGATCGAGACATTCCAACCCGCATCGGGAATTGTGACGGTGCGCGCCGCATTGTCGACGGTGGGGGACACCTTCTCGGTTTTCTGAGTCAGTCCGAGAAAGTGCCATGAATCGATCGAGGCGCTGTCCTTGATGTAGGTGTATCCGGCCGGGAAACGGTCGACGAACTTGTTGACGAAGAAGTCCGGATGGCCGTTGGCCGAAACCGTGGTGCGGACGGTCAATTTTCCGCCGGGCGCCACTTCTCCGTCGCCTACGACGCTCTTGGTGATCGTGACTTGGTTCGAAGTCACGGTGTTGGTCTTCGGGTGCGCGGCATCTGCGTGCGCAGCTCCGGTGCCGATGAGAAGTCCGCTGGTTGCAAGCGCAGCGATTGCTACTCCGGTGAGTGTTTTGCGCATTGAGAAACGTGACATGAAATTCTCCGTTCGAGGGGTTCACGCTGACGGCGATGGGGATGACTCTTCAAAGGTTGCGCCGTGGTAACCATTGAAACCTATCGGACGCTTGCCTATGTGTCAGTTCGGCAGAATTTACGGAAAAGTCCGAATTGAGAGGACTTTTTCGACCTTGATTGCCTGTTGTTAACTGATTGGCGACCAAGTCGGCGAAAAGCTGGGCGAATGTCCAGGTCGACTGTATCGTACTTCGAGAGTCGGGTTGCAACAAGTTTCAGTAATCAACGAATTCGGTTGTCCTGGAACCTCACAGAGTGGAGATTGTTCGTGGCAAAGTTTGGATCCAGGAATCGTAGACTGTCCACCGTTGGAGCTGGTTTGGGGGTGATTGCTCTTGCTGTGGGCGCAAGCGCGCTGGGTGCGGGAGTCGCGACTGCCGAGACGGCAACTTCTGGTGCCTACACATTTACTCGCACCGTGGACAATGCGTCCCCGAAGGTCGGTGACACGATCACTTACACGACAGTGTCGAAGAAGAGCGGAATCGACGGATATATCAGCAGGTTCACCGAGACGCATGCCGCATGCTTGACCTTTGTCCCGGGCTCGGCGAAGGTCACGAAGTTTCACGTTGGCGGGACGATGACCGAAACCACTGAAACTCCGGAACTGACAGCCACGACGCTCGAGGTGACCAGTGCCGGCTGGATCAACAACGGCAGCAAACCGGTGACCATGAAGACCAGCTACACGGTCACTGCTTCGTGTGCGCCGGGAACCGTGTACGGAAGTGGATTGGCGGTAGGTGCCACGGTGATGGGCAACGGATTCCAGTCGAGTGCGAATTTCGCCAACTTGGGCCCGTCCATCACTGTCCGCGCCGCGGATGTGGTCGATCCCGTTGACCCGGTTGATCCCGTTGATCCGGTTGATCCCACTGGCCCCGGAACCGGTGGCGGAACCGGATCGCTCGGCTCGTTGAGTGGTGGCCTCGGTTCCCTCAGCGGACTGTTCGGCTCGAGCTAGTCGAGAGTTGTGAAACGGCGGGCCGAGACTGTCGTAGTCTCGGCCCGCCGCGGTTGTTCGGTGATCAAGTGCTCAAATCATGAGGTGCTCAGCCGAATTCGATCGAGGTGTTGATTTCTTCCACCTGGTTGGAAGTCTGCATGTTCGTCGTGTCAGTGAACTGATTCGCAAAGCTGACCAGGTAGACCGGCGAGTTGTCGTCGGCTTGGTAAGCGACGACCGTCATGACGGCGTAGAGCGGAACGTCCAGGTTTGGGGCGGTCCAGGTTCCGGAGAGGCGGAACCCCTGCTGTCCGTCGACGTCGATCTCGGTGTACTTCACTTCTGTCCACCCGTCGAGGGTGGCGATCGTGTCACGCGCAGCGGCAAGAACCTCGTCTTTTGTTGCGGTGCCTTGGTTTTCGACCGTCACGGTGGTGTTCGGCATGAAACCGCTGGGTTCCTGGCTGTTGCTGGACAACGCATCAGTAACGCCGGCAGGGATGTTCTCACCGTGAGTCCAGCTTGGCGGGAGGCTGACGCTGATGTTCGGCGCTTCGGGGTCGTCGCCGGTTTCGATCGTCGTCCGCTCACCGATGAACGGTGTCCCGTCCCGCAAAGTCGGCGTCGCGGGAGCGGCAGACGACGAGGATGCAGAACTTTCGGAAGCGGTGGTCTCACTGGTGTTGGTATCACTGGAGACAGCGTCGCCGCTTTCCGAACTGCTGCATCCGGACAGGACGAGTGCAGCAGTGATCAGTGACGCTATTCCGAGAGCAAGTGTGCTGCTCTTAGGGCTCATAGTGTGACAGTCCTTCAGGTTCTGGCGACGGCCGAGCGCCGCCGGCAGCATTGCTGGCGCGGCTGAGACTATCAGCGCTAGGGCGGCCTGGTAGTGGCCTTCAAGGTAATGGTGCTGCCGGGCCGCAGCTGTGCCAGCGACGCAATCCCAGCGTCGGAAACGACGGCGATGACCGGGTATCCGCCAGTCACGGGATGGTCGGCCAGAAATACGACGGGCTGGCCGCCTGGCGGCACCTGGATGGATCCCATCACGACGCCTTCGCTCGGCAATTCCTCGGTGCGTGAGCGATGTAAAGGCCCTTGGCCCTGTAACCGGACCCCGACTCGGTTGGTGTGTTCGGTGACTTTCCACGTGGTGTGAAGGAGCGCGTGAACGGATGCGGCGGTGAACCAGGAATTTCGGGGGCCGAGCGTGATCTCGATCGGAACTGCGCCGAGTGCAGATGCCGGCGGTGGAATCAACTCTTCGGTGGGCCACGTCCCTTCCTCTGCCCCGAGGAGGAGTAGATCACCGGCGGCGAGCGGCGGCGGCCCGAGCCCGGAGAGCGTGTCGGTGGATCTACTGCCGAGTACCTGCGGGACGTCGACGCCACCGCGCGCAGAGATGTACGTTCTCAACCCGGTTGTGCTGTAACCCAATTCGATAGTGCTGCCACCGCCCAGGTGGATGCTCGCGTAGTCAGGTGCCGGCCGTCCGTCGACGGCCAGCGGCACCCGCGCGCCTGTCACTGCCACCGTCATCGAACCGACGGCCCGCATCGCAAAACCCCCAGTGGTGACTTCGATGGTTGCTGCTCGAAAAGTGTTGCCTACGAGTCTGTTCGCGCTGTCGTGCGAGATCATGTCGACGGCGCCGGATCTGCCGACCCCGAGAGCGCCGTAGCCTCTCCGCCCGCGGTCCTGAACTGTGGCGAGCGGGCCGGTACGCACTACCTCGAGCCAGGCCATGAATCCATTGTCCCGCAACAACGCGGTGAAGACACCAAAATCATGCTTGCACCGAAATCATGCACGGACAAAGGTGACTGTGGTGCCGGGTAGAAGCAGCGCCGGCGGGCGGCGCTCGGCATCCCACACCGACAGTTCCGTCATTCCGATCAACTGCCAGCCGCCCGGGGAGCTACGCGGGTAGACGCCCGAGAACGGTCCGGCCAACCCGACTGCACCGGCCGGGACCTGCCTGCGCGGGTCCGATCGACGTGGAACTTCGAGCTTTCTCTCGTTGCTGGTCAGATACGCGAAGCCGGGGGCGAAACCGATGAACGCGACGGTCCACGACGCAGACGTGTGAGCCTCGATGACACCGTCGACCCCGAGTCCGGTCAGCTTGCCCACTTCGACGAGATCGCCGCCGTCGTAGCGGACCGGAATCGCGACAGCAGGCCAGCTCTCGTCTGCTGTGAGTTCGATCGGTACGGCCCCACGTACCCATTTCTCCACGAGTTTGTGCCCGGTGATCGTGTTGTCGTACTCGATCAGGATGGTTCGCGCCGCGGGAATCAGATCGATCACTCCGGGGATTCGACTGGCGTCGAGAGCCCTGAAGTTGCCCAGCACGCTCGGCAGTTCGTCGTACTCGACGAGGACTGCGGATTCACCGGCGGGCAGGATCGTGATCATGTGAACGGTGTGATCTCGACGTCGGAGGATTCGAGGAGATCGCGGATCGCTACGGCCATGTCGACGGCTGCCGGACTGTCACCGTGTACGCACACCGACTCCGCGGTGATTTTGAGGGTGCTCCCGTCGACCGCATCCAACTCGCCGTCGACGACCATTCGCCGAACCCGTTCTGCAACAAGCGCCGGGTCGTTCAGAACGGCGCCCGACTCGGTGCGGGGGACCAAAGTGCCTTCTGCCGTGTACGCGCGATCGGCAAAAGCCTCGGCGACCACGTCGAGGCCGGCTTCGCGCGCCTCTTCCAGAAACACCGAACCAGGTAGTCCGAGAACAGGTAGCGAACTGTCGTAGGCAACGACGGCGGCGACCACAGCCCGCGCCTGCCGTCGGTGATGGACTATTGCGTTGTAAAGCGCGCCGTGGGGTTTGACGTACGTGACCCGCGATCCGGCGACACGAGCCAAACCGTCGAGTGCCCCTATTTGATAAATGACGTCGGCGGTGAGGTCTTTCGGGGACATGTCGATGAAGCGTCGGCCGAAACCGGCGAGGTCTCGGTAACCCACCTGCGCGCCGATCCGCACGCCGCGGGTGGCTGCGGATTCGCAAGTAGCCAACAGCGTCGTCGGGTCGCCGGCATGGAATCCGCAGGCGATGTTCGCGCTGGTGACAAGTTCGAGCATGGCGTCGTCGTCGCCCAGGGTCCAGGCTCCGAAGCCCTCGCCGAGGTCGCTGTTCAGATCAACGCTGTAGCCCATACCTCGATTCTAGGTAGGTATGGGCTCTCGGTGTTCAGGCGTGCGCCGGAATCCGTCCCGCATTCTTGCGACGTGCGGATCCGAAGAGTCGGCATATCAGGTAGATCACGAACGAGACCGAGGTGACGAAACTCGAGACGGGAACGCCGGGTGCCAGCGAGAGAAGGATGCCGCCGACGGCTGCCAGTTCGGCGAACACGACGGAGAGGATCGTGGCCTTGAGTGGGCTTGCCGTGACGTACGCGGCGGCCGCTGCGGGGGTGATCAGCAGCGACATCACCAGCAGCGCACCGACGATCTGTACGCCGAGTGCTGCGGTGATGCCGACCAACACTGCGAACACGATCGACAGTGCCCGAACCGGAACACCGCGAGCTGCAGCAACTTCGGGGTCGGTGCTCGCGAACAGCAAAGGGCGATAGATGAATCCGAGTGTGCCGATCACGATGACCGCGCACAGCAGAAGAAGTTCGAGACCGCTGTTTCCCGGCGCCACGATCTGTCCGACCAACAGTGAGAAGCTGGTTCCCGTGCGACCGTCGTACGCCCAGAGGAACAACACCGACAAGCCGAGACCGAAAGCCATGATCACGCCGATCACCGAATCTCGGTCGCGCGCTTTGGCTCCGAGCAGCCCGAACAGCACTGCCGCGACCACGGATCCGACGATGGCACCGAAGCCGACGCCCACACCGACGAGAAGTGCGGCGGATGCACCCGTCAGTGACAGCTCACTCGTTCCGTGCACCGAGAACGACATCTGACGACTCACGATCAGCGGCCCGATGATGCCTGCCAACAATCCGAGGATGGCACCGGCAATCAACGCCTGTTGGACGAAGTCGTACTGCAGTAGGTCGACGGTGGCGGACACGTCGAACATCCGCGACATCGCGTCGGTGAACTTGTTACTCACTGGTGGTGATCCTCATCCGAATGGTGAACGCCTTCTCCCGGACGTAGTCCGCCTGCGCTGCCGAGCGCGTCGATGGCGTCTCCGGTGCCGATCACGACGAGGCGGCCACGAACCTGCAACACTTCGACGTCGGTGTTGTACAGATCCGAGAGAACCTCGGACGTCATCACTTCGGCCGGCGTCCCGATCCGGAATTTGCCGTCCACCAGATAGAGCACTCGATCGACCAACGGCAGGATCGGATTGATCTCGTGCGTCACGAACAGCACTGCGGTGTCATGGCTGCGCCGACGCTTGTCGATCAGCGTCGAGACCAGGTGCTGGTTGGCGAGGTCGAGGCTGAGCAGCGGCTCGTCGCACAGCAGGATCCGCGGGTCGCCGACCAAAGCCTGCGCGATCCGCAGTCGCTGCTGCTCACCGCCGGACATGGAACCGATGGGAGCGTCGGCAAACGACTGGGCGCTGACCTGTGCGATGGCGTCGTCGACGATCTTGCGGCGACGACCCCGACGAAGTAGGCCAGTACCCCACTGGTGACCGTCGACGCCGAGGCCGACCAGGTCGCGGCCGCGGAGCGGGAGGCCGTCGTCGATGGATTTCTGCTGCGGGATGTACCCGACGTGTGAGTTCCCGGCCCGTGCCGGCGTGCCGACGATCTGTGCACTACCGCCGCTGAGTTGTAGTTGGCCCAGCAGAATCTTCAAGAGCGAGGTCTTGCCCGACCCGTTCGGCCCGAGTACGGCGATGAACTCACCTGGCTGTACCTCGAGATCGAGCCCGTCCCACAATGTGCGGGCGCCGAAAGACAATCGAGCGTCCTTCAGCGTCACAGCGGGCACGGAGGCCTTCGAAGGCACGGTGTTACCAGGAGGCACGGTGTTACCAGGGGGCACAGGAGTATTCGCGGAAGTTTCTGTCACAAGCCGATCGGTTCTTCTCGGAAATCGTGGGGCAAATAATTACTGGGCAGAGAGGGCGTTTGCGAGCGACTCCGCGGTCTGCGTCTGCCACTGAATGTAGTCCAGGCCCTCGGGGAGAGTCTCCGTAACCTCGACGACGGGCACTCCGGCGGTTTCGGCTGTGGTGCGCATGTCCTGGGTCACTTTGTCCTGCGTCTGGATGTTGTAGACCAGTGCGCGGGCCTGCTTCTCCGAGAGGAGCTGGCGCGTTGCGGCGATTGCGGCCGGTGAAGGATCGTTGCCGTCTTCGATGGCACTGGTGAACTCTTCGGGAGTTGCGTCCTTCAGTTCAGCTGCGACCAGGAGGTAGTGCGCGATCGGCTCGGTCTGCGCCACCGGTGCGCCCGCGTGGGCAGCGGCTATGGAATCGGTGATCGCTGTGACGCCGGCGAGCTTCTGGCTGTATGCCTTCGCGTTGTCCTCGTAGGTCGCCGCGTTGTCCGGATCGAGAGCGCTCAGCTGATCGGCAACCGAATGTGCGACGGCGTCGACGGTCGGAATGTCGAACCAGACGTGTTCGTTGACTGCGCCGTGGGTGTGACCGTCATGCGATTCGCCCGCGGTTTCGCCGGCGTGGATGCCACCGTCGAGCAGGTTGTAGGCGTTGACCGTCTTCTGCTCACCCTTGCCCGCGTCGAGGACGTCGGTGATGAACTGGTCGTAGCCGCCACCGTTGTAGACGACAAGCGATGCGTCGGTGATCTTGGCGGCATCGGCTGGAGTCGCCTCGAACGAGTGCGGGTCCGCGGACGGCTCGTTGATGATCGACGTCACGGTCAGCTTGTCGCCGGCGACGGCCTGCGCGACGTCGCCCCACACGTTCGTCGATGCGACGACGGTGATGCCTTCGTCTTTCGACGAGCTGGAGCTGCACGCGGTGAGCGCGAATGCTGCGGCGACCGAGACGGCCGCGAGGGCGGTGGCGGTGCGGAATTTCGACGACGAACGCACGTGCTTTTCTCCTGAACAAAGGCTGGGCTAAATGCTATTGGAAACCGTTACCGTTACACATTAGCGCATAGTCGCTGGTAGTTCACCTTCGGTTCAGCCCCAACGCGCCGTCTGCGGGCACTACGGCTAACGTCCGTTTATGCCCCGGTCCCGTCAGCCACGCCGTCAAGCCACTTTGGCGTCGCTTGCCGCCGAGCTCAATGTGTCGAGAACTACAGTCTCGAACGCGTACAACCGACCCGATCAGCTCTCCGTCGAGCTGCGGGATCGAGTGCTCCAAGCGGCCAAGCGACGCGGATATCCCGGACCCGATCCGGTCGCCCGCTCCTTGCGAACTCGCAAAGCCGGTGCCGTCGGTCTCCTGCTCACCGAAGCACTCAGTTATTCGTTCCGCGACCCGGCCGCAATGAGCTTCCTTGCCGGTCTCTCGGAATCGTGTGAGGACGCCGGCCAGGGCTTGCTGCTCATCCCGGCCGGGCCCGGCCGCGACGAGGTGGATGCTGCCGCCGTGGTCCAGCAGGCGGGCGTCGACGGCTTCGTCGTCTACTCGGTGGCCGACGACGATCCGTATCTCGCTGCCGTGCTCGAGCGTCACATTCCGATCGTCGTGTGTGACCAGCCGCGCGAGATTCCCGGTGCATCCCTCGTGGGCATCGACGACCGCGCTGCCATGCGCAAGGTCGCCGATTACCTCATCGGGCTCGGCCACCGTGACATCGGCGTGCTCTGCATGAGGCTGGGGCGCGACCGGATGGACGGCGTTGTCAGCCAGGAACGACTCAAGTCCCCGCACTTCCACGTCCAGCGTGAGCGGATCGAAGGAGTGCGCGACGCGATGGTGGCGTCCGACATGGACCCACTCTCACTCACGGTGATCGAGCGGTACGTCCACACATCGCAGTCCGGGCACTCGGCGGCGGCGGAAGCTCTCGCGACCAACCCCGAGATCACCGCACTGGTCTGCACCACCGACGTGCTGGCTCTCGGCGCCTTGGACTGGGCGCGCTGGCAGGGCATCGATGTACCTGGCCAACTCTCTATCACCGGATTCGACGGCGTCGACGAGGCGCTGCGCGAATCACTGACAACGGTGCGCCAGCCCCAGGAAGAGAAGGGCCGGCGCGCCGGTGCGCTCCTGATGTCGCCGTCTGGATCCGGCGTTCCGATAGTCGAGATGCTCGACACCGAACTACTGGCAGGGCGAACATCAGGTCGGATCAAGGGGTAGCGCTCACGCCAGGAGTTGGGCGCAGCGCAACAATCCCAGATGGCTGTACGCCTGGGGATGGTTGCCCAACGAGCGTTCCGCGATGGGGTCGTACTCCTCCGCGAGTAGTCCGGTAGGACCCGCTGCCGCGACCAACTGGTCGAACAGTGCCTCTGCTTGCAGGCGTTGTCCGATAAGTAGGTAGGCCTCGACGAGCCAGGCGGCGCAGAGGTGGAATCCACCTTCGATGCCGGGCAGGCCGTCGTCGTGATGGTATCGGTATACCGTTGAGCCGCTGCGTAGTTCAGCCTCGGTGGCTACGACGGTTGCAGCAAAGCGTGGATCCGTCGGATCGATCAGTCCCGACAGTCCGATGTGCAGAGTAGCGGCGTCGAGATCGGTACCGTCGTAGGCCGCGGTGTACGACTGGACGTCGTCCTTCCAGCCTTTGTGTCGCACTTCGTCGGCGATCTGGTCACGCAGTTCCGCCCACTCGGGCAGAGCCTCGCGAGAAAAGCGGGTAGCAAGATCGACGGCGCGGTCGACGGTGACCCAACCCATCACCTTGGAATAGACGTGGTGGCGCGGGTTGTCGCGAATTTCCCAGATGCCGTGATCCGGTTCGAACCAGCGCCGCTGCACTGCTTCGACCATGGCGCACACCAGTTCCCAGTCGCGGTCACTCAAAGGATCGGGGGCACCGGCCTTTTCGCGTGCATTCGCCAGTTCGACGATCAATTCGACGATCGGGCCGAACACGTCCAGTTGAACCTGCTGATTCGCGGCGTTTCCGACGCGGACCGGTCTGGAACCGGCGTATCCGGGAAGTGAATCGATGACGGCCTCTGGCGGTAGCGAGGTCCCGTAGAGCGTGTAGAGGGGGTGCAGGCGCTCGGGTCCCGGCAGCGTTTCGAGCACGCGGTGGACCCAGTCCAGATAGTTCTCGGCCTCGTCGGTGGACCCGACGCTCACGAGAGCTGTTGCGGTGAGGGCGGCGTCGCGCAACCAGCAATAGCGGTAGTCCCAGTTGCGGACTCCGCCGATCTCCTCCGGCAGGGATGTTGTGGCGGCGGCCATGATGGAACCGGAATCGGCATGAACCAGCCCGCGCAAGGTCAACGCAGAGCGTTTCATCAAGTCCGGCTTCAGCTTCGGCAGTTCGAGCGTCTTGGCCCAATCGGACCAGTACGCCTCCGAAGTCGCTCGACGCTCGAGTTCCGGAACTTCGGAAGGGCCGAGTTCTTCTGTTCCGCAGCGCAATTCGAGTACGACGTCACCCTTGGACGGCTCGACGATGGCGTGGGCAGTCTGCTGGTTTCCGTCGGTGGCGATGTTCCACAGCACACCAGGGGAGCGGAGCACGTACGGCTCGTTGGTGCCGAGGACCCGAATGCCCTCGTCGACGACCTCGAGCGTGACCTGACCCTGGCCGAACTCGGGACGGGGTGCAAACGAGACGATCGCGTCTGCCTGACCGGAAATGATGCGGGTCAGGTCGGTTCGCCCCTGCGGGACGTCGTGGGGGAGGTAGTCGGTGACGGACAGGCTCGCCCAGCGGGTCTGAACGGTCATCGTGCTGTCGATGTACTTCTGGCTCAGCGGCAAGGCTGTTCGGCGAGGCCCGACCGAGAAGTGGCCGGCCCCGGTTCCGCCGAGAAGGTGCGCGAAGACCGCCGCTGAATCCGGTTCCGGGTGGCACAACCAGGTCAGCGTCGCATCCGGGGTCACCAAAGCGACGGTGCGAGGACTGGCGAGCATCGAGAGTCGCTCGATGGGCGGAGCGTCGGCACCGGAAAGCCACGTACGACGCTCGTCGAGCAGGAATGCCAGAGCGGCAGCGACATCCTCGGTGCTGTCGACGCGATAGTCGGCGACGGTGTCCCCGCTGCCGACCTTGATTCCGATGTCCGGCCCCTGCAGCCTGCTGAACGCCTTTTCGTCTGTCACGTCGTCCCCGATGAAGACGGCAGCGGTAGCGCCGTCCTGATGGCGGATCAAGTCGAGTGCGTGGCCCTTGTCGGTGGCGATGACCGCCAACTCGACCACTGACTTACCCTCGGTGACCTGAACACCCGGCCAGAGGGCCGATTCGGTGCGAACGGCGATGAGCGCCTTCTCGGCGTCGTCGGCGCTCGTGTTGCGTACGTGCAAGGCGACGCTGGCGGGCTTCTTCTCCACAGTTGCGCCGGGGGTATCGGCGGCAATTCGGCCTAATTCGGTGACGATCTCGTCGAGCAGTTTCCTGGCGTCGGCGTCGATTGCGTGAACGAATCCGATGTCGAACTCGGAGCCGTGGCTGCCGACCAATTGCACTTCGGCGGGAAGCCGGGACAGCGCCGCCAGATCCTTGAGGGCGCGGCCCGAGATCACGGCAGCAGTCGTCGACGCCAGGCTGGCGAGGGAGCGGAGCGCACGCACCGTTTCCGCGCGGGGATACGCCTTGTCCGGGTTGGCGACTATGGGTGCCATCGTCCCGTCGTAGTCGGAGGCTACGAGCAGACGCGGCGTGCGTGCCACGCCCGACAGCGCTCGGCGGAGTTCGATGGACAGATCTTGTGCGCTCACCTCTTCAAATCTAGGTGATGCAGCGACTCCTGGCTCGATACGTTTCTGCCAGATCAGTGCAAAAATGACAGATGCGACAAAGGATGTCTATTCGGGTTTCCGTGTTCCATCACCGAGCAGCAGTTCAACCGTCAATTCCAGTCGATTGGCGACATCGGTAGCCGAAGAACGTCGCGTGAGCCAGGCCACCAAATTGGACAGCCACACATCGGAGATCACGCGCGCGATTGCCAACTGCTCTTCGGTCGGCTCCTCTTCGGTCATCGCTCGTGCGAAGAGGCGGTCCATCAACTGACCCACCTGATCGACCTCTGCCGCTGCGGAGGCGTCGGCGAACATGAACGCGCGAGTCATGGCTTCGGTGAGGAGCGGATCGCGCTGCATCGCGCGGGTGATGAGGCTGAGGATCAGCTGCATCCGCTCGAGCGGGCTGGTTCCGGGTGGGATCTTGCCCTTGGAATCGATCTTCTCGAATTCGCGTGCCAGAGCGGACACCAGCAGGTGAACCTTGGACGGGAAGTAGCGATAGAGCGTTCCGACTGCGACGTCGGCGCGCTCGGCCACGGCGCGCATTTGAACAGCCTCGTAGCCACCCTTGGACGCCAGGGCGAGGGTTGCGTCGAGAATCCGCTTGCGGCGTTCACGTTGCGCGTTGGAGCTGAGATCGTCGTCCCCGAGCGTTGCAGAAGCAACCGCGTTGGAGCGGGATCGGGATGTTGTGGTCATCGACAAATTCCTTCGCGCCTTGACTCTTGGCCAGGTGTCATATTAGAACACGTTCTAAACAATTGTGTCACTTATCGAGAGGCGGGAACCAGTTGTGACAATCGCCACGACCGATGAACAGCGGGCGGTCCAGGAATCGATAGAGGCCTGGGCTCGCTCGGCCACGCCGATGGACATGGTACGCCGTGGACCAGCAGCTTCGTGGCGGGAGAAATGGTCCGAGTTCGCGTCTCTCGGGATATTTTCGGTCGCCGTTCCTGAATCGGTAGGCGGAGCCGGAGCCGAAATCGTCGATCTCGCAGCAATGCTCGAGCAGGCGGCAATCGAACTCGTGCCGGGTCCTGTTCTCACGACTGCGCTTGCAGCTCTGGTGGTTGGGCGTAGTTCGTCGCCCGCTGCCAAGCGCTGGTCCGAAATGCTCGCCGACGGTGCGTTGCCGTGTGCCGTCGTATTGGACGAAAGTCCAGTTGCGGCAACGGCGAATGCGTCCGGCGGCATCGAGCTTCATGGCGAAGGAGGTTACGCCTGGGGTGGAGACTCGGGCGTATCGGTCCTCGTGTCGGCGGGCGTGGTGTCGGAAGGTGAAGGCTCGCGTGTCGTCTGGGCTCTCGTCGACGGAGACGGCGAAGGTGTGACCTACGAAGCGGTCGACACGATCGACAAGTCGCGACCACTGGCACGAGTCTCCTTCGACCGAGTGACGGTCGACGCCGACCGAATCCTCGATGACATTGCGCCAGGATCGGTTTCCGATCTAGCGGCGGTACTTGGGGCTGCCGAAGCTGCCGGAATTGCGGCGTGGAGTCTGCGTACTGCGGTGGAGTACGCGAAGATTCGCGAACAATTCGGAAAACCCATCGGTTCGTTCCAGGCGATCAAACATATCTGTGCCGAAATGCTGTGCCGAGTGGAAAATGCCGGAGCTGTCGCCTGGGATGGTGCGGTCGCTGCCGAGTCGGGCGACGAACTTCCGATCGCGGCGGCGGTGGCGGCCGCGGTGTCTCTGGACGCCGCTGTCGACACGGCAAAAGACTGCATTCAAGTGCTCGGCGGCATCGGATTCACCTGGGAGCACGAGGCGCACTTCTACCTTCGTCGAGCATTGTCGCTCCGGCAGATTCTGGGTGGATCGTCCCGCTGGCGCGCCCGCGTCGCGGAATTGACGATCGGCGGCGCACGGCGTCACCTTCAGATCGACTTGAGTGAGCTGGAATCCGACCGGTCCGACATTCGCGAAGAGGTAGCGCAATTGGTGGCGCTGCCCGAATCCGAACAGCGCAACGCGTTGGCCGAATCGGGCTACCTTGCGCCGCACTGGCCGAAGCCGTACGGCCGGGGCGCCAAGGCCGCGCAACAGATTTTGATCGAGGAAGAGTTGGCGGCCGTCGGTATCGGCCGGCCCGATCTCGTGATCGGGTGGTGGGCAGTTCCCACCATCCTCGAGCACGGCAGTGCGGAGCAGATCGAAAGATTTGCGACACCGACGCTCAAGGGTGAGATCACCTGGTGTCAGCTCTTCAGTGAACCTGGCGCAGGTTCGGATCTTGCCGCGCTGCGTACGACCGCGGAGAAGGTCGACGGCGGTTGGAAGCTGAACGGCCAGAAAGTCTGGACTTCGCTTGCGCGTGAAGCTGACTGGGCCATCTGCCTCGCCAGAACCGATCGCGAGGTTCCCAAGCACAAGGGCATCACGTACTTCCTTCTCGACATGAAGACAGCCGGGATTCGGATCTCGCCGCTGCGCGAGATCACCGGCGACGCGCTCTTCAACGAAGTCTTCCTCGACGACGTCTTCGTGCCGGACGACTGTGTCGTCGGCCAGCTCGGCGGAGGCTGGAAACTGGCCCGAACAACCCTCGCCAACGAGCGAGTCGCGATGAGCGGGGGCTCTTCGCTCGGCGGTGCGATGGAGGAATTGCTCGAGCTGGCGGGCGATCCCGATCCTGTGGTTGCAGACAAGCTCGGTGGGCTGATCGGAACCGCCATGGTGGGCTCGTTGCTGGAATTGCGCACGACACTGCGGCAATTGGATGGTCAGGATCCGGGCCCGGCGTCGAGCGTCCGCAAGCTGGTGGGCGTGCGCCAGCGTCAGAATGTCGCAGAGTTCGCCATGGAATTGGGTGGCCCAGCCGGATGGGTGGAGGGTCCGCTCTCGCGTGAGTTCCTCAACACGCGATGCCTGTCGATTGCCGGCGGAACCACGCAGATTCTGTTGACCGTCGCCGCGGAGAGAATTCTGGGCCTGCCCCGTGATTAGACGGCGTGAGTAGAGGCCTTTAGAAATGTCCACGTTGGTGATACAACTAGAACACGTTCTACATCAGAGACAGGATTGCCAGCGTGGACTTCACTCCCGATGAAACCCAGGAAGCGGTAGCCGAGGTGGCTACCGCGCTCCTTGCCCGCGAACTGGAGCCGGACGCGCTCTGGGCGGCATTCGCCGAAGCCGACCTGCTCACGTTGGCACTGCCCGAGCGTCTGGGCGGCGAGGGCCTCTCGGTCACCGACGTCGGTTCTCTTCTCGTCGAGGTCGGCCGGGCCGCCGCTCCTATTCCGGCTCTCGCAACCCTCGGCTTCGGCGTACTTCCCATCGTTGCTCTGGGGACCGACGCTCAGCAGGACGAATTGCTCACCGGAGTCAGCGCCGGACGGGTGTTCACCGCGGCGCTCGGTGAGCCGGGTCAGCAGTTCCCGGCGCAGCCGTCGACCACCGCCCATCAGTCGGGCGACTGGTATCGCGTCAGCGGGACGGTGCTTGCCGTGCCTTTCGCGGCGAGCGCACACAGAATTCTTGTGCCCACCGACGCCGGAGTCGTGCTCGTCGATCCGACCGCCGCCGGCGTCGCATTGACGCCGACACCCAGTGCGTCCGGCAGTCCGGAGTTCGCAGTCACGATGGACGAGGCAGTCGGTGAACTTCTCGGTGCCGGCGAGGAAGCCGTCCAGACGCTGTACCGGATCGCTACGGCGAGTATCGGAGCCGTTGCAGACGGTTTGGTGTCCGGTGCCGTCGATCTCACTGCGGCACATGTCGGCTCACGCGAGCAATTCGGCAAGCCGCTCGCCACGTTCCAGGCGGTCTCACAGCAGATCGCCGACGCCTATGTCACCTCGCGGACTCTTCACGTCGCGGCGTTGTCGGCGTCCTGGCGCGTGTCGGAGGGCCTGGATGCTCAGTCGGACCTCGACGTCATGGCGTACTGGATCGCCCAGGAAGTACCCGCCACAATGCAGGTGCTTCACCACCTGCACGGCGGTCTGGGCGTCGACGTCACGTATCCGCTTCATCGTTACTACTCGACTGCAAAAGACTTGGCGCGCCTGCTCGGCGGCGCTTCGCAGCGACTCGACCTCGTGGGGGCCCGGTGTTCATCGATCTGACCGACAGTCAGCGCGCATTGCAAGCTGAACTTCGACGCTACTTCTCGACGCTGATCTCGCCCGAGGAGGCCAAGATCATGCGTGTGGAGCGGCATGGCCCTACCTATCGTGAGGTCATCCGTCGTATGGGCAAGGACGGTTGGCTCGGCGTCGGCTGGCCGGTGGAGTACGGCGGACGTGGGTTCGGTGAAGTCGAGCAGCAGATTTTTGTCAACGAGGCTGTGCGGGCGGATGTCCCACTGCCTTCGGTGACGTTGCAGACCGTCGGTCCGACTCTGCAGAAGTACGGCAGCGAGGAGCAGAAGCAGAAATTCCTGCCCGCGATCCTCGCCGGTGAAGTGCACTTCGCGATCGGCTACACCGAACCGGAAGCCGGCACCGACCTTGCAGCCCTGCGTACTTCGGCGACACGAAATGGTGACGAGTACGTCGTCAACGGCCAGAAGATTTTCACCACCGGCGGGCATGACGCCGATTACGTGTGGCTCGCCGTGCGGACCGGATCTGCCGATTCACGGCACCGCGGCATCTCAATCCTGATCATGGATACCAAAGATCCCGGCTACACCTGGACACCAATCATCACTTGCGACGGTGCGCATCACGTCAATGCCACCTACTACGAGGACGTTCGCGTTCCGGCGAACATGCTTGTGGGTGAAGAGAATCAGGGTTGGCGCCTGATCACGACGCAGCTCAACCACGAACGCGTCATGCTCGGTCCGGCAGGTCGTGTCGCAGGGATTTACGACCACGTCTTCGATTGGGCCAAGCGTGAAAACCTGCTTGATCACGTTGACGTACGACGCGCGCTCGGCGAGATTCACGCGACGTATCGCCTCAACGAACTGCTCAACTGGCAAGTGGCATCGAGTGATTCGGAGTCGGTGGACATTGCCGACGCTTCGGCAACCAAAGTATTTGCGACCGAACGCATCCAGCGAGTCGGTCGACTCGCGGAAGAGATCGTCGGACGGTACGGAAATCCGATCGATCCCGAAACGGCTGATCTCATGGAGTGGCTGGACATGCAGATCAAGCGCAACCTGGTGATCACCTTCGGCGGTGGAGTCAACGAGGTGATGCGCGAATTGATCGCTACCGCCGGCCTGAAGCTTCCCCGCGTTCCGAGATAGGAAACAAATCGTGTCAGATCCCATTCTCACTGCTGCCGAGCGGGTTCGAGAGGACGGGCCAAGCGCTCCTCGCGCCGGCCGGGACCCCGTGAACTTGCCGATGATCCGCAACTGGGTCGAGGCGATCGGTGACGAGAACCCGATCTACGTCGACGAATCGGCCGCCCGCGCCGCCGGACACGACGGAATAGTCGCGCCGCCGGCGATGGCGCAGGTATGGACGATGCGCGGTCTGGGGGCAGTTCGAGAAGCCGACGATCCGTTGGGCCGGATGACGGATATTCTCGACGAGGCCGGATTCACGTCCGTCGTCGCGACCAACTGCGATCAGATCTACCACCGCTATTTGAAGCCGGGTGAAGAAGTCACCATCTCCTCGGTGTTGGAAGACGTAGTGGGACCGAAGAAGACAGGTCTTGGTGAAGGGTGGTTCTTCACTACCCGCAGCTTCTGGCGGGTCGGCGAAGAACTGGTCTCGGAGATGATGTTCCGGATCTTGAAGTTCGCGCCGCCGGTAAGTGAGCGCCCCTCCACTGACGTGCCTGCGGACCTGGACGCATCTCGGATGCTGCGCCCGACGGCGTCTCTAGACACACAGTTCTTCTGGGACGGTGTCGCCGCACACGAGTTGCGTATTCAACTGCGTGCGGATGGTTCGGTGCAGCACCCACCCGTGCCCGCGATCTGGAAGGACAAGTCGGAGCAGACCGACTACGTGGTCGCGTCAGGGCGGGGAACGGTCTTCAGTTTTGTCGTTCACCACGCGCCCAAGGTTCCTGGTCGGTCGTTGCCGTTCGTCGTTGCCCTGGTCGAACTGCCTGAGGGTGTGCGGATGCTCGGCGAATTGCGCGGCGTCGATCCCTCGAGTGTGTCGATCGGAATGGAGGTGGAGGCGATCTACCTCGACTTCCCCGGAGACGACGAGACCGGGGGAACTCCCTGGACTTTGTACGCCTGGCAGCCGGTTGGGGCTTCTGCGGTTTCGGCGGTTCCTGCGGTTTCTGCGGGGAAGGAGTGACGATGACTTTGACGACGGATATCACTGTGGGAGAAGTTCTTCCGCAGCTCTCGATTTACGGCGACCCGACGTTTGTGGTCTCGGCAGCACTAGCTACCCGCGACTTTCAGGATGTTCACCACGACCGTGATCTCGCACAGAAACGCGGCTCGAAAGACATTTTTGTCAACATCCTCACCGACACCGGCCTGGTGCAGCGATTCGTGACCGACTGGGCAGGACCGCGGGCAGTACTCACGTCGATCAAGCTGCGCCTCGGGGTCCCGTGGTACGCCTACGACACTTTGACGCTCTCCGGCACGGTGACCTCCTACGACGAGGATCTCGTTTCTCTCGCGGTGGTCGGCAAGAACAGTCTGGGAGATCACATCACTGCGCAGGTCACACTGGCATTTCCGGCGTCGGGCTCGAATGGAGACATTGAAAACGGAGACATTGAATGAGCGCATTGTCCGGCAAGGCCGCGATCGTCGGAATCGGAGCCACGGATTTCTCGAAGGACTCCGGTCGCAGTGAACTGCGACTGGCCGCCGAGGCTGTTCAAGCCGCGTTGGACGACGCCGGTCTGACACCCGCCGACGTCGACGGTCTTACCTCGTTCACCATGGACACCAACACCGAAGTGGCAGTGGCTCGTTCGGTGGGTATCCCGAACCTCAAATTCTTCAGTCGTATTCACTACGGTGGCGGTGCCGCTGCGGCGACGATTCAGCAGGCGGCCATGGCGGTTGCCACTGGCGTCGCGGACGTCGTCGTGGCCTATCGCGCATTCAACGAGCGATCGGGTGCGCGTTTCGGGCAGGTGAACTCCGGCCTTGTGGCGCAGGTCAATTCGTCGGGAACGGACAACGCCTTTTCCTATCCTCACGGATTGGGTACTCCCGCATCGTTTGTCGCGATGGTCGCGCAGCGATACATGCACGTATACGGAGCGTCCAGCGAGGACTTCGGTCGAATCGCCGTAGCGGACCGTAAGCATGCAGCCACCAACCCGAAGGCGTTCTTCTACGGAAAACCGATCACCCTCGAGGACCATCAGAACTCGCGATTCATCGCTGAACCTTTGCATCTCCTCGATTGCTGCCAGGAATCCGACGGCGGCATCGCCATCGTCGTCACCTCGCCAGAACGAGCCAAAGATCTGAAGAACACACCCGCCGTTATCGCTGCCGCCGCACAGGGCAGCGGGGCAGATCAATACATCATGACCAGCTATTACCGCGACGGTTTGACCGGCCTACCGGAGATGGGCCTTGTCGGCGATCAACTCTGGTCACAAAGTGGGCTGCGCCCGTCGGACATGCAGACGGCGATCTTCTACGACCACTTCACGCCCTATGTTCTGATGCAGCTCGAGGAACTCGGTTTCTGCGGTAGGGGAGAGGCCAAGGACTTCATCGCCGGTGGCGCAATCGAACTCGGAGGCAAGCTTCCGATCAACACCCATGGTGGACAGCTCGGCGAGGCATACATCCACGGGATGAACGGTATCGCCGAGGGAGTTCGGCAGATCCGCGGTACTTCGGTCAACCAGGTCGACTCCGTCGAGAATGTATTGGTGACTGCAGGAACGGGCGTTCCGACATCAGGGCTTGTGCTGACTCGCTGATCGTTGTGAGCACAGCTTCATCAAGCGTCACGGCCTGTTGGCACCGCATCGAGGTCTCCTTCGATGCGGTGCTGGACCGTGTTCTGTTGTGCCGAGGAGTACTACCTCAGGTTTTGAAGGTGGTGTTCGCCGGCCGCGGGTGCTGCCCGGGGTCGATCGAGGGCGGTGGGATGAACCACGGTTTGTTGTCGACGCCGATGCGGATTACCCACTTCCCGACGAACCCGGATTTCCGGTGCATCAGCCGGTGATGTGAACGGCACAGCAGGACAAGGTTGTTCATCACGGTCGGGCCGCCGTTGGCCCAGTGCCGGATATGGTGCGCATCCGTCCACGCGGGCACGCATGTGCAGCCGGGGAAGGCGCAGCCTTTGTCTCTCGCGATCAACGCCACTCGCTGTTCGGCGGTGACCAACCTCTTTCCGGGTTTCGCATCGAGCGGCGCGCCGTGGTCGTCGAGCAGAACGGTCGAGAGGAAGCAGTCACATCCGAGGAGTCTGGTCTGCGACACCGAGAGTGGCCCCAGCCAGGGCATGTGCCCGACATCAAGATCCGATACAGCCATTCCGTCATCAGTCTTGGAGGGTGTGGCGGCGCAGTCACGGTGCTCCGCCAGATCACGGGCGTTGATGTGCACGTTCACGTGCGGACGCTGACCACCGTCGGTGCCGGTTTTGGCGCAGTCGAGGTAGCGGCGGATCAGTTCGGTGAACCCGTCCGCGGTCCGCTTCGCTGCCGACCGAGAATCCGGGGTTCCATCGGGTGCCGGGGTGGGCATCGTCAGATTCGACAACGCCGACAACAACATTTCACCGGTGAGGGCGTCGAAATCGCCGCGCACCACCACCCGGCCGTTCAGTGTCGACGCGATGCGGAGCTCGTTACGATCCACATCCTCGGCGGGTGGAATGTCATCGGACTCGAACACTCGCTCCAAGGTCGCGATCACGTTCCGGACCTTCGTCGTCGTGGCCTCCACACCGGAAGCAGCAGCCAACAACAAATCGATACAGCGAGGCAACGCGGCGTCCGGCATGCCCTTCGGCGGGGATTCACAGAACGCCACGATCAACACCGCATGATCGAACGAGCAATCCCCGACATCGAACCGAGCAGCCACCGCCGGAAACGGCCGAAGCGCCGCACCCAACGCGGCGATCTTCTTCCCATCCCGAACCTGCAGCATCGTGTTCGCCGCCAACCAGCAACCCACCCCGCGGCTCGCAATCACCTGATCATCCGGCCGCAACGACAACTCGTCCACCACCGCCACACGAACAGCCTCGAGACGAAGAATCTCCACACTCGCCTCGATAGCGGCAGCACGCAACTCAGAAGCAGGCAGCTGCCACAGTCGTCCGCGCAACCCCACCGCAGAACCAGACACCACATCCGACAACAGAACACTCATTGAATCCCCCGATCCCCTCCCCAAACAATACTCGAACATGAGTTCGAGTCAAGAGGTGCTTTTGGGCTCGCTCTAGGATCGCTGGATGTTCACGTTGACTACGGAACGCCTTGTGCTTCGAGATTTCACTGCCGCGGATGAAGATGCCGTCCATCGGTACGCGTCCGACCCTGCCGTCTGTAGATATGTTGATTGGGGGCCGAACACCCCAGCGGTGACCAGGGCATTCCTGGCTGACGCGGCACTCGAAGCTGCGCTCGTCGAGCGTCGCACGTTCACCCTGGCCATCACGTCGAAGGCTGATGGAACGGTCGTCGGTTCGGTAGCTGTGTGGGAAGTATCCGCCGCGCACCGGCGGGCGGAACTCGGTTTTGTCGTGAACCCGAAGTTCCAAGGACGAGGTTATGCATCCGAGGCAGGGAGCGCGGTCCTGGGACTCGCCTTCGCTCGCCTTGGAGCACAGCGCGTGCAGGCAACGTGTCGTCCGGAGAACTCGGCGTCGGCGTCGGTGCTCACCAAAATCGGAATGGTGGAGGAGGGGCGGATGAGGGCTCACATGGTGATCCGGGGGACCGCGGTGGATTCGCTGCTTTTTGCTGCAACACGATCTGCCGCCGTACAGCCATAGACCGCGTCAGCTCACTTTTCGTGACCTTCACGGGCCCTGGTGCGATACTCGAACCATGTTCGAGGATGCCTTGCTCATCGACGCGGCCGGCCGGCCCACTATGCAGCATCACCAGGCCTTTTCTCGGGACTGGGATCGCATCAAGGAATGGTCCGACAACATCTACATGCCGTATACGGTCACGCCGATAGGAAGTCGGTTGAAGCCGGCTTCGGACATGTACTCGGCGGCGGTGGGCAAGATCGACGTGACCCGATTCTGCTACGGCATTCCGGTCTCTGTCGGTGAATGTTCTCCTGAGGCCGGAAACATTCTGGTTCTGACGACGATCAGAGGCAACGGCCGACATGCCCTTGGCCGGGGAGCTGCGGCAAATACTGCCGTGGGGGAGACTTTTGTCGCCGACTGTAGTCGGACCGACTATTTCGTCGAATTCGACGAGGATCATCTGCAGCTGAATCTCACTGTGCCGCATCAGCTTGTCGCCGACCACGCCCGGCAGTGGTACGGGGCGGTTCCCGACGATCGTCTGTGGCGGCACAAGTGCACCATCGGCGGCCGTGGCTCGAGTTGGCTCGCATTGATGGACTACGTCGTTTGCGCGATTGCAGAGTCGCCTGACGCGATGTCGGGTGAAAGGCTGGGCGCCAGGGTTCAAGAACTCATCACGGCTCAGCTTCTCGACGAGTGGGCGACGCAGGCCGGGTTGCAACTCGGCGTCGACGTCGCCTCCGCCGAACCGGCATACGTGCGATCGGCGGAGGAGTACATCGATACCTTCGCGCGCTCGGTGCCGACGGCGTCCGAGATCGCGGCTGCGGTGGGCGTCAGTGTCCGGGCGCTCACTGCGGGATTTCGACGGTACCGAGACACCACGCCGGGGCAACGATTGCGCGCGCGTCGACTGGAGGGGGTACGCAGCGAACTGTTGCGTTCCGATGGGAGAACCGTCTCCGAAATCGCAAACGCCTGGGGCTACGTCAATCTGGGCATGTTTGCGGCCGCCTACCGGAAACGGTTCGGAGAGTTGCCTTCCGAGACTCGGAACCCACTCTGAGGACAGTTGTTTGAACGGTCATGACGATCGGTTTACGCACTCGATGAACTGCGATGATCCGTTGTTTCGTGTCGGAGCGTTCTGCAAGGATTGAAATCGAACGTGACAGCAATCCCACGAGCTAGGAGTACGTCATGGCAACTCGACTCAATCCGTACATCAGTTTCAACGGTAACGCGCGTGAAGCGTTGGAGTTCTACAAGGGCATTTTCGGTGGCACGCTGGCGCTGAGCACGTTCGGTGAATTCGGCAATCCCGGCGAAGGCGGGGACAAGATCATGCACGGAATGCTCGAGACCGATCAGGGATACACCCTGATGGGTGCTGACACTCCGCCCGGCATGCCGTACAACCCCGGCGACAACATCACGGTCAGCCTCAGCGGCGACGACGGCGATGTGCTGCGCGGGTACTGGGAGCAACTGTCGGGAACAGGTACGGTCAGCGTTCCGCTCGAGAAGCAGATGTGGGGCGACGAATTCGGCGCCTGTACAGACAAATTCGGTATTTCCTGGCTGGTAAATATCGGAGCGCCCCAGAGCTGACTTCAGACTCTGCCCGGTTCTGCCGAAACGAGACAGTTTTCCTGCCGTTTCGAGGCAGAGCCGGGTGTGTGATCGCCGTTACATTCTGTTCGACAAGACAAGTTGCAAGTCGGATGGAGAAATGCAGTGACGATCGAAGATATTGCGCGGAAGCCCCTTTCGAAGCAGCGCCTCGACGACGTGCTGGCGCGAGCAACTCAGGGGGCTGATCGCGTCCCGGGTGTGGTCGCGATGATTACGGATCGAGAAGGCAACATCTACGAGGGCGCTGCGGGCGAGCGGACTCTCGGTTCCGGCGTTCCGATGACCCTCGATACAACCTTTGCGCTCTTCTCCACCACCAAGGCGATCACCGGTACCGCTGTCCTGCAATGTGTGGAGGAGGGATTGCTCGATCTCGATGCACCTGCAGCGACCTATGTTCCCGGCATCGGTGAGCTGAAGGTCCTGGACGGTTTCGACGCCGGTGGAAACCCCGTTCTTCGGGAACCCAAGCGCGACATCACCACTCGCATGCTGCTCCTTCACACTGCAGGGTTCGGCTACGACTTCTTCAACGAGTCGTACAACCGGCTCTCACAGGAACATGGGCAACCCAGCGTGATCACGTGTAGCAAAGCGGCGCTCACGACACCGCTGCTCTTCGACCCGGGTGAGAAATGGGAGTACGGCACCAACATCGACTGGGCCGGACAGGTCGTCGAGTCGATTCGAGGTCAGCGACTCGGCGATGTCATGCGTCAGCGCATCTTCGAACCTCTCGAGATGGCCGATACGGCATTCACGATGAGCCCGTCGATGAAGGATCGACTTGCGCCGATCCATCAGCGTGAGAGCGACGGAAGCCTCACTCCGCTCATCGGATTCGAGCTTCCGGCCGAACCCGAGGTGCACATGGGTGGTCACGGTTTGCACGGCACTGTCGGCGACTACATGAAGTTCATTCGTATGTGGCTCAACGACGGCGCGGGCACATCCGGTCGCGTGTTGTCGCCGGAGACGGTAGCTGCAGCCGTTCAGAACGGGCTCGAAGGCCAGCACGTGGGGTTGTTGCCCGGAGTTCTCCCGACGCTGTCCAACGATGCGGAATTCTTCCCCGGTGTACCCAAGGGATGGGCATACTCCTTCATGACAAATGAAGAGGTGGCACCCACCGGTAGGCCGGCTGGATCGCTGGCTTGGGCGGGTCTTGCCAACCTCTATTACTGGATCGACCGGCAGACCGGCGTCGGCGGGTTCTGGGCAACGCAGATTCTGCCGTTCGCGGACGCTGGATCCATCAACGGATACCTGGAATTCGAGACCGCCGTTTACCAGTGATCGGCTGGATTCCCGCTGTTCGGGATCGACTGTTTCTTTCGGGCGGGTTCGGAGTACGCATGCAGTACAGCGCACGCTTGCATACGACGAACTAGGAGACGGCATGAACAGCCTCGAAGGCAGCTTCGAAGGAAAAGTTGCACTGATCACCGGCGCCGCACGCGGTCAGGGGCGCGCCCACGCTGTCGCATTCGCGGAGCGTGGCGCGGACATCGTGATCTGCGACCGGTGCGAGAACAGTGATGTCGTCGCCTACCCCCTCGCAAACGAGGAGGATCTGAAGGAAACCGTTCGTTTGGTGGAAGCCACCGGTCGTCGGTGCATTGCCGTCAAGGCAGACACTGCTGATCGCGAAGCAATGGACGCGCTCGTTGCCCGCGCTGAAGCCGAGTTCGGCCGTGTCGACATCGCCGTCGCGAATGCCGGTGTGTCCGTGCCCGCTCCGATCACGTCGATGACGTCGGCACAGTGGAACGAAGTCATCTCGTCGAACCTGACCGGTGTGTTCAACACCGTTGCGGCCGTGTCAGGTGGAATGGCGGAACGTGGTTACGGTCGCATCATCACGATTTCCTCGATGATGGGTCGATCAGGTGGCACCCAGATGGCGGCGTACGGCGCCTCCAAATGGGGCGTCATCGGTTTGACGAAGAGTGTGTCGCTCGAACTGGCCAACTCGGGTGTGACCGTGAATGCTATTGCACCGGGAAACATCTCGACGCCCATGATTCACAACGACATGATGTACGCAATGATGCGGCCTGACCTCGAATCGCCGACGGCAGACGACGTCGAACCCGTGTACGCGACTCTGCATGCGCAGCCGGTCGGTTGGCTGGATCCCTTCGAGATCACGCGAGTAGTCCTGTTCCTCGCCGCCGACGCGAGTGCCCACATGAGTGGCATCGTGGTTCCTGTCGACGCCGGAGTAGCCGCTCGCTCGAACGCTTGACGGACAAGACTGTTCGCGCGAAAGCGCGGACCGGGTGGGTCGTCGGCGTCCTGAGTCTGAGCGGTGTGGTGGTCGCGCTGCAACAGACCTTGGTGGTGCCGGTCCTGCCTGCGTTCGCGACGGCATCGGGAGTATCGTCGTCCACCGCTTCCTGGCTGGTGACCTCGACGTTGCTGACCGGTGCCGTCGCAACCCCTCTCATCGGCAGACTCGCCGACATGTTCGGCAAGCGCGCGATGATGCTCGTCTGTCTTGCCGTGATGATCGTCGGCTGCATGGTTGCTGCGCTCAGCCAGAGTTTCTGGTTACTGATCCTCGGGCGCTCGTTGCAGGGGTTCGCGACGGCACTTCTGCCCGTCGGAATCAGCATCATGCGCGATGTCCTTCCTCCGGAAAAGCTGAGTGGTGCAGTAGCTCTCATGAGTGCGACGTTGGGGATCGGTGGCATGTTCGGTATGCCGATGGCTGGGGTGATCTCGGCGCACTGGGGACTACCCGCGCTTTTCTGGGTCACCGGTGGATTCGGGGTAGTACTGATAGTCGTCTTGCCGCTGGTGGTGCCGGAATCGGCGGTGAAGAGTCGCGGACGCTTCGACTTTCTGGGGGCCACGGTCCTCACACTCGCTATGACTGCACTGCTGCTGGCCGTTTCGAAAGGAACCGAATGGGGCTGGGCAAGCCCCGAGGTTCTGGTTCTGATCGTGTCCGGCGTGGTCTTGCTCTGTGGATGGATTCCGTGGGAACTGCACACGCCGGCACCGCTGGTCGATCTGCGGACTTCCCTTCGCGCTCCGATTCTGGTTTCGAACGTCTGCGCAGTATTACTCGGTTTTGCCATGTTCATCAGCGCGTTGGCGGCAACGCAGGAACTTCAGTTGCCCCTGGCGTCGGCGGACGGTCTCGGACTCTCGGCTGCCGAAGCCGGACTGGCGATGATGCCGGGCGGAGTCCTGATGATCGGATTGGCGCCGGTGTCGTCGAAAGTGACGAGGCGATGGGGAGCGAAGGCTACGTTGGCGTCGGGTGCGATCGTCATTGCAATCGGATATGTCTTGCGTGTGCTGTTGGCGCCGACGTTGGTCAATATCGTGATCGGCGCTGCCGTGGTATCGGCCGGTGTGGCATTTTCCCTGGCAGCCATGCCGACTCTGATCACCGAATCTGCACCGATCCATCAGACTGCCTCGGCCAACGGATTCAACAGCCTGCTCCGTTCGGTCGGTACCTCCACCGGAAGCGCCGTTGCGGCAGCGGTATTGGCCAGTTCAACGGTGGTGATCGGTGCGAGCGCTGTGCCGACCCTGCATTCGTTCGCGGTTTTGTACTGGATCGGAGCGGGCGTATCAGCACTGGCCGCCGCGGTGACGTTGGCAGTGAAGGTGGAGCGGACGGGGGCGGTATCGCTGCCCGAGTTACCAATTGCAGCCGAAACCGATGGCGCAACGAAGATCGGGTGAGTCGACGGACTGACCCGATCTTCGTCACCGTTATCTCCGACTGGAATCAACCAGGTACTCGAGATTCTGGTTGTACGGGGTGGCAGTTACCGCAGCGTGCGAACTCACCCGGGACACCTCGGTAGTGCCGCGAACGACAGAAGCCTTGATGGAACCTACTTTCAACGGGGCGATGCAGCTGCTCATCCCGGCCGGGGCATTGCAGGTGGTTGTCGTGGTTCCCACCGTCACTTTGACGACTGCGGGAGCGGTCAAGAAGGTGAGAACCTCGACGGTGTCGCGAGCGGGGGATGACCATTGGCGCAGTGACATCGGGGGTGTCGAAGGGTTGGCAGGCACTGCGGATACTTTCTGCGTTCGATAACTCAAATAGGCAGTATCGCGGACGATCGTCGGCATTACCCCTGACCGGAACCAGTACAGACCGTAGGCGTTGATGTCCAGGAGGGAGCGTCCGTGCCCGGCGCTGGGAGCGAAGGAAGTCCCCTCGCTGTAATCGTTCCAGGTTGTCAGTTGGACCCATTCGCTGCCTGAATCGAGCGCGATCTGCCAGGTATTGCGAAGATTCTGTGTGTTTTCCGCTTCGTCGTAGATGGCCTGGCTCGGTCTGACGTCTTGGAAGGAGACCGATTGCATCCAGATCTTTCCCAACGCATGAGCCGCGGCAGCCAAATCAAGCGGAGTATTTGGGCTGTTGACCACTGGGTTTCCCGCCGGATTCCGGTTTCCCCAACTCGACATGCCATAGCTGATGGAGGCAAACGCATTGCGGTTTGCCGCTGCGTCTAAAAACACCGGAACTAATGCGACATTTATCCCATAGGACTGACTCATCAGGGTGATGAACTGCGACCACCATGTTGGACTTTTGGCTTCTGCAAGAAATGGGGAAATAACGAGGCGTCCGTCCGCAAGTTTGAATACGGACGGTTTTGTCGCATATGGTGCCATTTCTGCGGCGAGCTCTGCAGGCGTCATGTTATTGAAAGAAGCGCTCATATCGGGCATGAGCATTACTTTGAAATTCGGATCTACTGTGGCTGCGGCTTGCATGAGCGCGCCGGGAATGATTGAACCCCACCAACTGGTGTCCGTTGCCTTGGCCATGATGTCGACAGAGAACCCGTCGAGCCCAGCAGCGACCGCCTGACGAACTTCAGTTTCGAGATCTCTCTGACGCCACTGGGGATCTGCGATCGGAGGGCGTGGAGCAGGCCGATCGCGGATGAATCCAGCTGAGTTGACGTGTGCATTGTTCTCTCCATGCACTGTCATGTACTGAGTTGTGTAGAAGTCGCTGTTCGGGGTCGCGTTGTCGATAGATACCGGGTACGGCGGAAAATAATGTCCGAATACCTTCCGTCCGTTCAGCGTTGCCCGGTCCGGAATGTCGAAGGGGAGAGCAGCAGATTCCGGATTGGCAGAAAGAGCAGTGGGAGCAAACGTAGGTGATTCTGTGTGCCCTTGCCCCTGATAGGAATAGGCAAATGTGAGCGATAGTGCGATTGCCGTCGAGAGGCACATGAGACGGATTGTTTTCGGTAGGATTGCGTACCGTCGCATAGGGATGAAACGCATGGGAGTTATCCTCCAGGTCAGATTCTTCGGCTGTAGAGAAATTTGTTTGGAGTGCATTCTGAGGCACGAACTTTGCGACGCTAACATGAATTGAAATCCGGGGCACTCTCGTCCACTTGAATACGCGAGCGAGCCGAATCGTGAGGAGTCACGACGGTTGGGTCCTGTCGGGGCCCGTTTGCAGGACTGCTGCGTGAAATCCTGGAATGTGTCGGCCTCCTGGGTCACACTGGGGAACGGACTACCGACGGATTACCGATGCGGGAGGGCTCATGACCGAAGCGATTGTGGCCGAGGGGCTGGTCAAGAAGTACGGCGACGTCACGGCATTGGACGGCATCGACCTGGAAGTGCGCGAGGGTTCGGTGATGGCTCTATTGGGTCCCAACGGCGCCGGAAAAACCACTGCGGTAAGGATATTCACGACGCTGCTCATTCCGGACGGTGGACGCGCCAAGGTTGCCGGGCTGGACGTGGTCGAGGATGCGCGGGCGTTGCGATCCAAGATCGGTGCTTCGGGTCAGTATGCCGCGGTCGACGAGTACCTGACGGGCTATGAGAACTTGGACATGGTCGGGAGGCTGTATCACCTCGGCGCCCGAAGCAGTAAGGCCCGAGCGCGTGAATTGCTCGAGCAGTTCGATCTCGTCGAGGCTGGAGATCGGCCGGTCAAGGGCTATTCCGGCGGAATGCGGCGACGTCTCGATCTCGCCGGCGCATTGGTTGCTCGGCCGCAGGTGTTGTTTCTGGACGAGCCGACCACCGGCCTCGATCCTCGTGCGCGACTCGGTCTCTGGGATGTCATCGAAGGGTTGGTGGCGCAGGGGACAACACTGTTGCTCACGACGCAATACATGGAGGAAGCCGAGAGGTTGGCCGACCAGATCGCCGTCATCGACCGCGGCTCGGTCATCGCGCGCGGTACTGCAGATCAGCTGAAGGCGCGGGTCGGGGGTGAGCGCATCGAACTGAGTGTGCACGAGGTCGAACATCTCGACATCGTCCGAGAAGAATTGCGCTCGCTTGCCGTGGGGGACATTCAGGTTCAAGAGAATGTCCGTCGCGTCACCGTTCCTGTCGACGACGGTACAGATGCGTTGGTCGCAGCGCTGAATCTCCTGTCGGCACGAGGCATTCGGGTGTTCGACGTCGGTCTGCGCCGGCCCACTCTCGACGATGTCTTTCTCACACTGACCGGGCACCAGGCTGAACTGGAGGATCAGAAATGACCGTGCAGATGGCGCTCGAAGACGGTTTGACCATCGCCAGGCGAAACTTGATCAAGATCAAGCGCGTTCCGGATCTACTGGTGTTCACCACTTTGTCGCCGATCATGTTCGTGCTCTTGTTCGCATACGTGTTCGGCAGCGCGATCTCCGTCCCGGGCACGTCGTATCGAGAGTTCCTGATCGCCGGAATCTTCACGCAGACAGTCATATTCGGTGCTACCTGGACTGGTTTGGGGATGGTCGAAGATATTCAGAAAGGAATCATCGACAGATTTCGATCGCTGCCCATGGCTCCGTCTGCCGTGCTGACCGGCCGAACATCGAGTGACGTGTTGATCAACGTCATCAGCTTGGTGGTCATGTCGTTGACCGGTCTTCTGGTGGGGTGGCGCATCCATTCCAGCTTCCTCGAGGCGGTGGCCGGGTATGCGCTGCTTCTGTTCTTCGCGTACGCATTGTCATGGGTCATGGCTGTTGTCGGGCTTTGGATCCGCACGCCGGAGGTGTTCAACAACGCGAGTTTCATCGTCATCTTTCCGCTGTCGTTCATCGCGAACACTTTTGTCGAGACCACCAATCTTCCCGGCCCGCTCAAAGTGATCGCCGAATGGAATCCGGTGTCGGCGGTGACTCAGGCGGTGCGTGAACTGTTCGGCAATACCAATCCTGCGATGACGGTTCCGGATGCGTGGCCACTGCAGAATCCGGTCATCGCGTCGCTGTTGTGGACTTTCGGTTTGCTGATCGTCTTCGTGCCGTTCGCTATTCGTCGGTATCAGAAGGCAGTCAGCCGCTGACCTGGTGATTCCGGCCGGTAGGGTGGGTATGTGCCGGAGCCCGAACGCATCGACAAACGCAGCCTGAGATACGCCGGGCGACGTGAGGAGTTGCTCGACGCGCTGACCCGCTACGTCATCGACAACGGTGTCGGGGAACTGACGGTGAGGCAGCTCGCCAAGGCCGTAGGTGTGTCGCATGCGTCGTTGCTCAACCATTTCGAGAGCAAGGAGAACCTGCTCTCCGAGGTCATCGAGAACATGCGTGGTGAGTCCATTCCGATTGCGGTTCCGATGAAACCGGGGGTCGATCCGGCGACAGTGCTGACCGCGTGGTGGACCGAACGTACGAC
The DNA here is from genome assembly GCF_903819475.1 of Rhodococcus sp. UFZ-B548. Lineage (NCBI taxonomy): Bacteria > Bacillati > Actinomycetota > Actinomycetes > Mycobacteriales > Nocardiaceae > Rhodococcus > Rhodococcus sp. UFZ-B548. The sequence continues at coordinate 126,471 of NZ_CAIJDS010000004.1, read as the reverse complement.
GCCGGAGGTCCTGCCGCGGTTCCGAGTGATGGTCGAGATTTACGCCCTCGCGCTCGGCGACCGCGAACGCTACGGACGGTTCCTGGACCGTTTTGTAGGCGATTGGATCGAGGCCCTGGAAGCCGGTCTACGACAAGCGGGTTGCCCCGAGGACGATGTTGCCTCTGTCGCTACTCTGTTGCTCTCGCAAATGCGGGGTCTGTCGATGGATCTTCTGGCCACTGGGGACCGGGCCCGCGTCGATCGTGCGTTCGGGCTTTTTGTCGACGGCTTTGCCGCCCGCGCTCGGGAGTGGTCCACGCCAGGATCCGATCGCCTTCAACACTGACCGATCACCACGGTCGAGGCGGTCTCACTGTAGGTTGCCACTCGAGTGAGAAAACCTCCCCGAGTGAATGTTTCAACAGTCATTTCGACCTGCTCCGTACTCGTCTCGACGAGAAGACAGCCACCCGGTCGTAGCCACGGCGCAGCGTCCGCGATGATGCGTCGCTGCAGGTCCAGTCCGTCGGTGCCGCCGTCCAACGAGACCAGCGGTTCGTGAAGACGGGCTTCGGGCGGCATCAGCCTGATCGAATCGGTGGGGACATAAGGTGCATTGGCAACGACCACATCCACGCGACCGAGTAATTCCGTCGGCAGTGGTTCGAAGAGATCGCCTTCGAGTACGCGCTCGGGCGGTGTGATGTTTCGGCGAGCGCACCGCACCGCGGCTGGTTCCACATCTACCGCGTACAAATCGACGGCATCGAGCGTCGACTGCAGGACGGTACCGACAGCTCCTGAGCCACAACACATGTCGACGACGACGCTTCCCGAGACGACGAGTGAGCAGGCCTGCCGGGCGAGGAACTCGGTGCGCCGGCGTGGGACGAAGACTCCAGAGTCGATGTGAATACGCAAGCCGCAGAACTCGACCCATCCGAGGACAGGTTCGAGTGGTTCGCCGGCAACTCGTCGGTCGACCATCGCGTCGAGTTCATCGAGAGAGCGTGCGGTGTGAAGAAGTAGGCGAGCCTCGTCTTCGGCGAATACGCAACCTGCTGCTCGGAGAATCGCGGCCACCGACTTCTGCTGCGAAGCAGGGAAGGTCGGGAGATCAGGTGCTGACATGAGAGAGCCTTTCGGCCTCCTGATCTCGCTGGGGACCTGCACGTATCGAACACCGCCACCCTACCCGAGCAGGCGTGTCACGACGGTAGATGCGGAATGGAAATTTAGGTTGACCAATTGGTAAGGCTGTTCTATGGTCTGAACTCGATCGGCTGATGTGGGGCCGATCACCACATATGCACCGTCACCGCAATCGTAGGAGAAGTACGTGAGTAAGCGACTGGGTAGGACGCTCGTCGGGCTGAGTGCGAGTGCTTTGGTGGCGTTGACAGTTGCGGCGCCGGCCGCAGCGGAACCGAACGATGCTCCGGGTGCTGTCGTGAGTCAGGAGTTACTCGGTCCCGATCGGGTGATCCCGGGTGCCGTGAGCGCGACAAAGGTGACGTACTGGTCGACGGGCCCGAAGGATGCGCCGATGACGAGTACCGGTGTGGTGTATCGCCCAGAGGGGGCTCCGCCCGAGGGTGGTTGGCCGGTCATCTCCTATGCGCACGGAACGGTGGGTGTCGCGGATCAGTGTGCGCCGAGCAGCAGTGTTCCGCTCGAACGGACCGCGACGCATCTGGGTCACTGGCTGGAGCAGGGATACGCGGTGGTGACGACCGACTACGTGGGGCTCGGAACACCTGGTGTTCACCCGTATCTCGACGGTCGTTCCGCTGCACACAGCGTTGTGGACATGGTGCGTGCCGCTCGTGCGGTCGACGACGACCTGTCGAGCGAATGGGTTGCGATGGGACAGTCGCAGGGTGGGCAGGCAACTATGTTCACCGCTTCGCTTGCCACTGATTACGCGCCGGAGTTGGACTACCGCGGCGCTGTCGCCACTGGTGTCCCCTCGAACATCGAAAATCTTCTACCGCTCGGTGGTCCGGCTTTCCCGGCGCTTCCGCTCAAGGGTACGACGGTCTACATCGCGAACGTTCTTGACGGACTGCGTGCTTCGCGGCCGGACATCGACATCGACTCGTATCTGACCCCGCTCGGCAAGACCATCCTCGACGACGTCGAGAACAACATGTGCTACACCGAGGCGCGCACGAAGTACGGAACCGTCACACTCGGGCAGGTGCTGACGAAGTCGCTGGACAACCCAGTATTCATGGAGGCTGCGCGTGAACTGCTCACTGTGCCGACCGCAGGATACGACCGCCCGTTCTTCATCGGTCAGGGGTTGTCGGACATCGATGTTCCGGCACCGCTGACACTGAAGTTCGCGGCTGACCTCGCTGCCAACGGTGTGGACTTTGCATTCCATACCTATCCCACTGATCATCTGGGGACCGTCCCGGCTTCGGTTCCAGACAGCACTCCCTTTGTCGCGGCGCTGTTCTCTGGTCGACAACCCTGTACCGGAAGCCTCTGCTGACCAAGGTTTTTCAGAGGACCCCCACTCCGTGAAGGTAGATGTCGATCGGGATCCGAAGTTGCCGAACGGTTTCGCTGGAGTGAGGGTCCCGGCTACGTGATCCGAGACAATAGTCGAAGATCAAGCCCTCCAGTAGGCTCAGGAAATTTGCGGCAGAGACATCAGGGTCGTCAACGCCAACGGTTTCGAAGACGGGTCTTGCCTTCTCCAACGAAAACAGACTGCCTTCGAGGAGTTGGTGCAATGCCGAATCTCGGGGAGTTTCCAGGAGCAGTGCATAGCGCGCGATCAATTCGTGTCTGCGGTGCGAGAGAAGATCGTCGAGATACTCGGCCGTCAGGGCAGCAGGATCGCTGGGCCTCTCGTGGAGTTCGTCGAAAGTCGAACGTGACCGGTGCACGATGTGCAATGCGGTTGCTTCGAGAAGTGACTCGCGAGTGCGGAAATAGTACGACGTCGAACCGGCAGGAAGTTCCAGGGACTGATCAACCGCCCGGTGGGTGAGTGCACGCGGGCCCTGCTCGGCGATGATCGTAACGGCGGACGCCGCAATGAGGGCTCTGCGATCGGGCTTCATGTCGTTCCTTGCTGTCGATGTTGCATGCTCCCGGAGTTGCATGCTGCAGATGGTGCGTCGTGAGGGTCACATTGACTCGATTTGCCTTCGGTCACTAGCCTCGACTCTACAGATGTAGAGGGGCCTCATGTTACTGGACGAAGAGCAGTTGGCGGCACATGAAGCCCTCGATGCACTGCGGGCCCGAATCTCGGGCGGTGAGGTCGGCGGAGGGATCTACCTCTGGGGTAGCGTCGGCCGCGGTAAGACGATGCTCATGGACGAGTTCTACGAGAGCATCCGAGTCGGCAAGCAGCGCATTCACTTTCATCGGTTCTTTGCAGATCTGCACTCTCGGGCGCACGAACTCGGGTCGATGGGCGCGGCGCTGGACCACGTCGTCGACGGAATCCGCGTGCTCTGTTTCGACGAGTTCCACATCGACGACGTCGCCGACGCCATGTTCATGGCAAGGGTTCTCGACACAATCGTCGCGAAAGGCGTGACTGTTGTTGTCACGTCGAATGTCCCGCCGACCGATCTTCTTCCGAATCCGCTTTTTCACGAGCAGTTCGTTCCGTCGATCGAGTTGATCGAGCGGACTCTCGAGGTGATCGAATTGGGTGGCTCCGTCGACTATCGGACGGCGGGTCAGCCAGGTGCCGGGGACTACCGTTTTGCGACAGGGGAATTCCTCGTCGGCTCGGGAATCACGTGGCCTTCGGGCGAAAGTGTCGAATTGACGATAGGCACGCGCACATTGGAGTGCTCGGCGATTCGAGACGGCGTTGTCTGGTTCGACTTCGAGGTGCTGTGCGCTGGTTCGACCTCGGCTGCCGACTATCTCGAGCTTGCCTCCCGCTTCGACGACTGGGTGATCTTCGGAGTACCGGTGCTCGCCGAAGCTTCGGAATTTGCCCTTCGCCGTTTCGGAAATGTCGTCGATGTTCTCTACGACGTCGATGCGCGACTGACGGTGTATGCCGCTGCCGGTGTGGAGGACGTTGCGGGCAGTCTTCGGGACGTTCCCGGATTGGCGCGCCTCTACAGTCGTCTGTCGTTGCTCGCGAGGATGGAGATGGACAGCGTCAGCTGAGGGGCAGCGTCAATTCCAGGTGAGGCCGCCGGTCGCGGCGCTGGGCGTGAGCCCGAACATACTGTGGCAGATACGGTTGAGATGGGCGCTGTCGGTGAAACCGGCCTCGTGTGCACTGGTTGTCAGGGTTGCGCCACTGCTCATCACTTCCATGGCACGTCGTAACCGTAACCAGCGGATGTAGGTCGAAAAGCTCATCTGCAGTTGATCGTTGAAGATTCTTCCCAGCCGTCCGGGCGAGATGGAGACCAGGGCGGCGATGTCCGTCAGTGTGACCTGCCCCGAGATTCTCTCGGGAAGTAGCGTCAGGGCATGCTCGAGGGCCGGGTGAAGAACGCCTAAGTTCGACGCCTTTTCGTGTTCGGATAGTGAATCGATCAGCCTCGCTGCGTATTCCAGATCCGAATCAGCGCCGCGGTCCGTCATCGCTACTGCGGTCTGCCCACGGTCCGACCAGTCGGTCACACCACCGCGGCTCGGCTCCGGTGGCCTGATGCGCAGACCCATCCCAGTGGTGGAGTCAACGTAGATCGCCCGTCCCCGCGCATCCTCGGAGGCGGACAACGCGTGGACCGCCCCGGATGGAATGACCACGGACCGCACGACTTCACTGTGGCCGTCCCCGTCCGTGACCGTGACGTCCCCGTCGTCGATGATCATGATCTGAACAGCGGCGTGCGAATGCATGTGCGCGGATCCCACTGCGCCGGTGAACATGAGAATTCCGGGCTGCATGTGGACGGCGCCGGACCAGGTCATGTCGGAAATCATAGTGACGACCCTGACAGAGCTCGGGGTCCGGTCATCCTCCGGTAGGACCGAGCTCAGTCCGAAGATCGTGCGCTGGGCCGATGTGTTCGCGAGGGGTTCACGAGAAGGTGGAATCATGAACAACGCACAAGCACCCGCAGTCCTGTCGGTCCACGCGCTGGGCAAGTCGTACGGCGACGTTCCGGTGCTCCGAGGTGTATCGCTGGAAGTGCGCGCCGGTACTGCCACGGCCATCATGGGTCCTTCAGGATCGGGGAAGTCGACACTGCTGCATTGCATGTCAGGAATCGTCAAGCCCGACTCGGGAGCAATCTTGCTGAGCGGCCGGCATATCGAGAACCTCGGTGAGAACGACCGCAGCCGGCTCCGACGGGAGTCGTACGGGTTCGTTTTTCAATCGGGCCAACTGTTGCCGGAGCTTCCGGCGATCGAGAACGTCGCTTTGCCCTTGGTACTCAACGGGTTGTCCATCGCAGAAGCCAAGCGGACGGCGCACGGCTTCTTCGCGCCCTTGGGGCTGGACGGGTTGCAGGATCGTCGCCCGGGTCAGATGTCGGGTGGGCAGTCGCAACGTGTCGCGATTGCGCGAGCGTTGGTGACCAAACCCGCCGTTCTCTTCGCGGACGAGCCGACCGGTGCCCTCGACGCGCAGACGAGTTGGGAAGTGATGAGGGTGTTGCGTGATTCGGCTCAACAGATCGGTTCTGCGTTGGTCGTCGTCACTCACGATGCCGAAGTCGCTCGGTGGTGTGATCGCACGATGATGATGCAGGCCGGTTCGCTCGTCGGGACACAGGTGGCGGCATGAAGGCCACAGCGCGCGTTGCATTGATGACGGTGCGAGGTGAAGGGCGAAAGGCCTTGAGTACCTTCGCGCTCCCAGTGTCCGCATTTGCCGCCTCGACGACGTTGTTGCTGACGGTGCTCGGCGGCTACGGTGCATTCGCGGGCAGATCGAGCGAACCCGAAGCCGAGGCGTACCTAGCGCTCGCAGGGGTTGCTTCGGTGTTGATGATCGTTCCAGCCGTCACTCTCGGTCTGGCGGCGGCCCGCTTGGGCGCGCGCCGTCGCGACGAACGACTTGCCTCGCTGCGACTCATCGGATCCACCCCTCGCCAGATCGTTGCGCTGTGCGCTGCGGAATCGGGTATCCAGGGCTTGGCCGGTGCGTTGATCGGTGTGGTGGGATACCTCCTCGCGTTGCCGCTCGTAGCTCTCTTGAGATTTCAAGGTCGGACATTCGAGTGGAGTGAGCTTTGGGTAGGCGCACTTCCGCTGGTGGGCATCGTATTCGGAATGACCATCCTGGCTGCTTTGACGTCGATGCTCGGGATGCGCCAGGTGTTCGTGAGCCCGTTGGGCGTCACGGCGGGCAATCCCAGCGCCGCACCGAAGATGATCTTCGCTGTGGCTGGGGTGGGGGTTCTTGTGGGATGGAGTGCATTCGGGGGCTCCGCGGCAAGCATCGCGGCAATCTTGGTGGGCCTTGGTCTCTGCTTCGGCGTTGTTGCGTTGGTCGGTCCGTTCGTCATTTCGCTGCTTGGACGGATCATGCTCAAATGCGCCAAAGACGGTGCTTCGCTGATTGCGGCGCGCCGGGTCTTGGATAATCCGAAGGCTGTGTGGCGCACGGTCAGCGGTGTGACGATGGCCAGCTTCGTTGCCGCAGGCACATCTCTCCTCGCCGCGATAGGCAACGGGGAGGGGCAGGATTTGCAGCCAGGGCAGGAGTTCCTGTTCGCGGACATGAGAACCGGGGTGTTGTTCACTCTCGGAGCAACATTCACGTTGGCTGCCATCTCGTCTGCGCTCACCCAGGTATCCGGGATCCTCGACAACCGTGAGCTGTATCGGAGTCTGACTTTGGCCGGCACACCTGTCGAGGTGATGGACAGCGCCCGCATGAGGCACGTTCGCACTCCCGTGGTGGTGATGGCACTGGCCGGCGCCGGCGCTGCACTGCTGTTCCTCTTCCCGCTGGCAGGGGCAGCCGTATTGACCACTCCGATGGCGCTGGTTCAGTTGGGTGTCACCCTGGCTGTGGGGATCGCGTTGGTGTTGGCCAGTGCGTTTGCAGCCAAGCCCGTCATGCGACGGGTACTCGCGGGCTGAATCTCCACCGATCGTCCCTCAGTTCTGTCTCCGGAACGGTTCGGTCAACTGGCCGATGTAGTCGTCCGGGTAGTCGGGCTTGGCCGCCATTCCGAGATCGTCACTGCTGAAGCGCTTTTCCGGATCGAAAGAATAAGTGCGGAACAGGTGATCCCAGATCAGAGTGAACAAGCCGAAGTTGACGTCACCGATTCCAGCCCACTTCAGGTGATGGAATCGGTGGCCGGCGTTGAGGGCGAGTATCGGACGCAGGGGGCCGATGCGGTAATCGGCATTCGAATGCTGAAGCAGGAGTTGGACAGCGACACAAACCGCGAGCGCCGAGGCAACTGGAACGGGCATCCCGAGGAGGATCAGTGGCAGGACGCCGCCGGCGGTTTCGAAAGTCTGATGCACGGGGTGCTTCATCAGTCCGTTCATACCGTAGAACCGTTCGAGGCTGTGATGAACCGCGTGGAAACGCCACAACCATCCAACCTTGTGGCTGATCAAATGCACCACGGTGATGCCGAAATCGGCAACCAACACTGCGAAGACGACCTGAAGGACAAACGGAAGACCGCTCGGCCACAGCCCGTCGAACGGAATCACTGCGGCCATCAACGGGATGACCGCGACGCTGACCAAGATGAGGGATTCGTTGACAAACGCATGGACAGCGTCGCGAAACCTGTCCGGTCCCGGGGCATTCCACGCGGATTCGTAGGGAAGCGCCCGTTCGGCCGCGAAAGAGCAGACCACTGCGAAGAGAATCAATGCCACCAGTGACCATTTCGGCGCGCCGGATGCCGCCAGCGCGATTGCGGCTCCGTTGATTCCCAAGAGCATGAACGGGACGTACCCGTATCTGACGATGAAGGTGAGCATGTGATCGATGGTGCTTGATAGCGGTTGCTCTCGACTTGTACGAATCGGTCGACTTTCAGTCAACCGAACAGGCGGTATCGCGTTACTTCGTCAGTACGGTGGCGAGTGCAGCGCTCAGATACGGAGTGATGTTCTCGACGACCCGCGTCACGATCGCAGTGGCAACGTCAGCGGGTTGCAGTGGCACCGACGGCGTCTGCGGCAGTGCCGGGGGAGCAGGCGGAGCGGGCTCGGACATCATCGGCGTATAGGTGTTGTGCTTCGTGAAGTAGCCGAAGACCGAATCCACGAACACCTCGGGCGCATCACGCGGCTTGGGCATGTTGCAGATGCCGTCACCCTCGATGCAGACTTCCTGCACTGCAATGTCTCCGAATCCGCCGCGTGCTCCGGACATCGTCGCTCCCGGAACGACATTGGGCACTACGGTTTCGATGCCCCCGGCCGAGTTGCGAGGGTCGGCGTAGAGGACGCCTTCGACTTGCGACTGCGGAATGGATCCGTCGCGTGCGATGTCACCGAGAACGTCGCCGGCAATACGCGCTCCCTGTGAGTATCCGGTGACGACGATCTCGCTGCCCGGGCACTGAGCGTGGAAAGCGTTGACTTCAGTGCGAAGCGTCTGGGCGCCGGCGGCAACGCTCTGGTCGTACGTCTGATCGCCGAGCGGCCAGAAGCTGGCGGGGTAGGTCACCGGCTTGGAGGCGTAACCCTGGGCCACGTAGCGGTCGGTGACGGGTTGCGTCGTTTGTCCCGTCGGATCCCACGTTCCGCCGACCGCGAATACCGCACCGGCAGGGCACGACCCACTGTCATTCGGGTCCGCTCCGGCAGGCACCGACATCACAAGAGTCACCCCCGCTGTGACTGCAACCGTGCATGCCACTGACATCGCGTATTTCCTCATCGGGCCTGTCCCCATCTATCTACGTTCTCGTTCACTGGCGAGACAACCCGCGGTCCGACGCGTTTCGTTCGGTACTGAAGAGAATGGTGATGGGGCGATAAGTCCTGGAGGTAATCCGTGCGTAAACAGGAAGTTGCCGACCGACGCTGTTTGCTACCAGCGTGTGTGGCGCGTCACGGCGTCGGGACCTGCGGTGGGTGATCCGGTTCGAGGAGGGTTCCGATCGCCTTGCCCATCGGCACGGCGTTGTTGAGGTCCGCGTTGGTTGTCGGCCCGAGCGTGGCGTAGACGACGATCGTCGTCTTCGAGTCGGGGTAATAGAGCGCAAGCCCGTTGTAGCCGCCGTACGACGGGTTCATCACAAGCCAACCGTCGAGGTGCCCGGTCCCGAAGGAAAAGAACTTGTCCGCCGTCATACTTCCCAAGCCCGCAGTCGTCGGTGCCATCTGCTGCTCGAAAGCTTTGTCGGAGAGCAACTCTCCCGTTCCGAGTGCGCGCACCCACTTTCCGACGTCGGCGACAGGCGCGTTCATGTTTCCGCTGTGCAGGAAAGCCGTCGGATTCCAGAAAGTGGAGTCTTCGAATACTCCGCGTTCATTGGTGTAGCCGTGCAAAATCGGCTCGTCCATCTGCGACGTGAGCACAACGCTGCTGTGATCCATCCCGAGTGGATCGAAGACGCGCTGCTGAAGTAGGTCGCCCAGCGGTTTTCCAGTCGCTTTCTCCATGACGTCGCCGAGCAGCGTCAGATCGCTGTGCGCGTACGCCCAACCGGTGCCGGGTTCGAACAGCGGTGGGCGGGAATTGGCAAGATTCAGGATCTCCTCAGAAGTCCAGCCCTTCATCGGGTTGTCCGTGAAGAGTTTGAGGAACTGTGGATCGGTCACGTAGTCGGAGATGCCCGACGTGCTGTTTGCCAGCATTCGTGGAGTGATGGTGTCTGCGCGTGGAAAGTTCGGTTCCCACTTCGCGATCGGTTGATCGAGAGGAAGCGTTCCCTCTTCGTCGAGTTGCAGCAGAACTGTCGAGAGCATCGGTTCCATCGGCTGACCGACGCGCAACTGCATGTCGGTTGTCGCCGGAACTCCGATAGGGGACTCTCCGACGGCACCGAGAGCAATCTCGTCGTCGCCCCGCCACACTCCGAACACGGCGGCACTGAGGCCCAAGTCGGCCACCTGACGGCGGACGAGGTCCGCGATCTCGGAGGATTCCTGACTGCTCGCGGTGCTGGGAGATGCGCTGCTCGTGTTTGTTGCCGAGTCCTCGTCGGAACTGCACGCAGCGGTTGCAATGGCAACGGTCAAGGCGATCGACAGAGCAGCTAGCCGCACCCGAGTGCGGTGGTGGGAGGAATTCATGCCTGCGATCCCTTCGATGTGGAAATCGAGCAACCGACGCCTAGCAATGTCCCAATTGACTGAATTTAGCGCAGTTCGAAGGGGGAGGGAACAGATTGACGGTTAGGGGTGACTGCTACTCCCAGTGCCTGATCACGTCAGTCCTCAGTCCGGCGTTGCGTCCGATTCCGCTCGTCGGTCCTGTGCTTGCTGGAGCTCGGCGTTGATGCGACGAGCCTCGGTGAGTTGGTCTTCGAGGATGATGATGCGGCAAGCCGCGTCGAGCGCCGTGCCGTTGGCTACAAGTTCGTGCGCGCGGGCCGCGATGCGCAGCTGGTACCGGGAGTAGCGGCGATGTCCGCCCTCAGAGCGTTGTGGGGTAAGCAGTTTCGCGGCATCGAGGCTACGAAGGAAAGCTTGCCTGACACCGAGGATCTCGGCCGCATGTCCCATGCTGTACGCAGGATAGTTCTCGTCGTCGAATCTGCCGGAGGGGTCCCCCGGTGGTGTATCTGCCGGAATGGCTCGCTTCTTTCGCTGAACGGACGGGGCCCCCGGCGCGAGGTGCGCCGGGGGCCGGATGGGGTTGAACTTACTTACATAACTGCATTCTTTCGAACTTCCGGACTCGCACAAGACATCCGGTAGCCGCTTTGAAGGGGGGTGCCGGGTCCGACTACACACTCACACACGAATTCGGCCCCGGCACGTCCCTGCCCTGCGGTACTGCTTGCGGGTAGTTCATCTCTCCCGCATCTCTTGACTCGTTCCTTGCTACGAGAAAAAAGATACAACACCCTCGTGAGAATGTCTACCCTGACCGCTGTAGATATTTTGTTGCGAACTTTCTAGGTATCGGAGTTCAGGAACGGCCTGGTCACCGGGGGTGAGAGCGCTCCATGTGAGTCATGGGAGATGAATCTGGGACAATGCTCCGATGCGAAATACCCCGAAGTCCGAGTCGTTGTTGCGCGCCCGCGCGGAGAGGGAAGAGCGCACCGGCTCCTCCGAGCATCCCGCTGGTGGCGCGTCGAACCCCGAAGAGGACTCGTCGTCGTCCGAGCCGGGGGCACGCAGCGACAGCGCCACGATTCGGTCGGCTCGGTCCGAGCTCTCAACTCATGCCAGGGCCGTGGAAAGTATGCACGAGGCGATCCATCCTGATCGCGATTGAGGCAGCTGCCTCGTCGGGATGCGGGGGGACTCCTTCATCCCGCTCACTGCAACGCACAACGGCCGCCGCACTCCCGAAAGTAGGGGAGTGGCGACGACCGTCGAGTTGTCAGAGTGTGCGCTCAGTACTTGAACCTCAAGGCAGCAACTGGTCCAGGAAGGTGTTGCTGAAGACCTTGTGCGGATCCAACGCGTTGAATGCGGCGTTGGCGGTGTCCCAGTTGTCGCTCGATGGGACGCCGTCGCGGTAGGTCTGGGGGAGACCCTGGGTGATGATCGGGGTGTCGGTGTACGGCTTGTCGGGGCCGAACGCCCAGCCTTTGGACCATTCGGGGCGGAAGGTGGCGTCGTTGTTGTTGTAGTGATTACGCATCCACTGTTCCATTTCGCGGTAGAACGCGAACATGCCGGGGGTTCCGGGGACGCCGAGGACGTTGAGCCAGATGGCGGTGTCCCATTCCGGATGGTCGGGGCGCGGGCGCATGGCCGAGATGGTGGGGGCGCCTGCCGAGTCGACCTCGACGTCCGAGGGTTGATCGAGGCCGCAGCAACGGATTTCGACGGGGCCGTTGAGGGGGAACTGTCCGATAGAGCGGTAGTACTCCATGCGACCGTTGAACCACTGGGTGAAGTCGTGGATGACCTGGCCGATGTTGGCGCGCGAGGTGATGACGGCTCCGCCGCCCTCGGTCAGGCGCAGGGTGGTGGCCCGGATGTAGAACTGGACGTCCTTGGACCATCCCCACAGGTCGTTGGAGAAGGTCGCGGCGAGTCCGGCAACGGTGGTGGCGTACATGATCTGCCCGAATGCCGGTGCGATGCCCGGGTTTCCGGAGTTGATCTGCCCGATCATGTCGGTGACCGGCTCCGGGAGGTTGTCGGAGAAGATGTAGTTGTAGGGCCCGGTCACCTCACGCGAGAACGGCGGCTTGGTGGGGGCAAGTGACCACACCTTCATCCACGGGCGTTCGGTGAAGGGGTACCAGATTGCTTCTGCGCGACCGTTTTCGCGGACGAACTTCTCGAAGGTGCGTCCGGACGCTCCGCGGGCACCGAAGAGTTCCTGCCAACCGATGTCGGTGTGGCTGACGCAGCGCATGCGGTAGTTGGGGGCGGCCTGCAAGGTGACGGAGGTGAGGAAGGTGCGTCCGAGGTGAGTCAGCAGCGGCTTGATCGCTGCATCGCTACGCGCGTACGTTTCGAGCGCGTACTCACTGCCGTTCCAGACCACTGCGGTCAGGGAGGTGACGAGGTTGGAGAGTGAGCCGAAAGTCTGTCCGGGAACGTGTGCTTCGCCTTCGGCGGGGAGCGCTGCACCGTGAGCGTCGACGGCGAGGCAGCCGGCGATGGTCAACACACCGGGCGCCGGCAGGTTCGCGAACCCGAGGCCCTGTGCCTGCAGTGCGGTGGTGATGGCGTCGAGGGTCGCGCCGGGTCCTGCGGTGACGGTGGCCGGGCTGCCACCGGCGTTGACGGAGACGCCGGTGAGGTGGACCGTGGTGTCGGCGAGGATGACCTTGTCGACCGGCGCACCGTTGACGATGGTCAGCGGCGTCCAGCCGTGCATGGCACCGCGGGGACGAATGGTGTAGCCGTTGGCATGGCCCCAGTTCGCGAGGCGGACTACGTCTTCGGGCGTCTTGGGCGAACAGGTCCAGATCGCGTCGAGCATGATCTCTTTGGACCAGTTCTGATATGCCTGCTGGTACAGCGCGATGCCTTCGGGGAAGGCAGGCGGCGGTGTGAGGGTGGAGACAGGACCACCCGCGGAGCCGGAGGAGCCGGCGGGGACGGCATAGGCCGGCGTCCAGCCGGCGAATGCGGTCGCTGCCACGGCGCCGGCTCCAGCGGCCATGAAACCTCGTCGGGACAGTCGGAACTTTTCGTCTTGTGCCGTCATCTTCGGGCTACTCCATCGGGTTCGAGAACTACGGTGAGTTCTAACAGGTGGGTATCAGACAGGTTGGTATCAGACAAGAGTGAGAACTACGTCAGCCAGGGCAGGAGCTTCGCGCTCCAGTACGGAAGCTGAGATCAGGAGTCGCCCATTGTCTTTCCAGATCTGGATACTCAAGTTCTCGCCGGGAAATATGACCCCGGCAAAGCGGGCCCGAAATCCGGCTACCCGACTGCTGTCGCCGTCGAGCATGGTATCCACTGCGGTCTTGCAGACCATTCCGTAAGTACACAGTCCATGCAGGATAGGCGCTGGAAAGCCTGCCGCGGAGGCGAATTGCGGATCCGAGTGCAACGGATTCCGATCACCACACATCCGGTACAGCAAAGCCTGCTGTGGAAGCACAGGCGTCACCACTGTCTCATCTGCTTCGCGATCCGGAAGCGTAATCGACTCCGACGGACCACGTTCACCCCCGAAACCACCCTCGCCGCGGGCGAAAATGGACGAGCGAGCTGTCCACAGCGGGTTGCCCTCGGCGTCGACCGTGACGGATTCCTGCACGATCACCGCGGCCTTGCCCTTGTCCCAGACCTCGGCGATTCGAGTTGTGGTGCGGCCACTTCCACTTGCCGGGATCGGCTGATGGACAGTGACTTCCTGGCTCCCGTGGACTACCTTCGCCAGATCGATTTCGACGCCGGGGAACGAGACCTTCGGCGCTTCGGTGGCGTGGAAGTTGGCGGCGACGGTGGCAAAGGTGGGTAGTACCTGAGGCTTTTCGTCGTCGAGGTATCGAAGCTCGTTCGAATCGAGCGGCCGAGCACCTGCCCCTAGTGCCAGGTGGTAGTGCTGCACGTCCGACGGTGTCCATGAGAACTCTTGTGGCGCAAGCTCGGCGCCGAGTGCGATCTTCGGATCAATTGGCATGGTCGACCGCCGTCTTTTCAGCTGCCGGTGCCTCGGTGCTCTCAGCCTTCTTCGCACGCTCGACGATGTCGAGTACTGCCAGGTAACCGAAAGTCATTGCGGGACCGATGGTCGCGCCTGGTCCGGCGTAGGTGTGGCCCATGACCGGAGCGCTCGCGTTGCCAGCGGCGTAGAGACCGTCGATGACGCTTCCGTCTTCGCGTAGTGCTCGACCGTTGACGTCGGTGCAGATACCACCCTTGGTGCCGAGGTCACCCGGAACCATCTTGATGGCGTAGAACGGAGCCTTGCTGATTTCGGCGAGGCTGGGGTTCTTCAGTCGGGGATCGCCGTAGTACGCGTCGTAACCACTGTCACCGCGTCCGAAGTCCTCGTCCTTGCCGTTGCGTGCGAAGCCGTTGAACCGGTCGACGGTTTCGGTCAGCGATGCGACGGGAAGCCCTGTCTTCTCGGCCAATTCGGCGATGGTTCCCGCCTTGACCACGATGCCGGCCTTGAGCCAGCGGCCGGGGAAGGGGGAGCGGGGAGTGATACCGGCAAACGTGTAGCGGTTGCGGTAGCGCTGATCGAGAATCATCCACGTCGGGATGTTCTCGCCGGCGCCTTCGCCCTGACCGTACTCACCGCCGTACATCGCATGGGTTGCCTCGACGTACGGAGCCGCCTCGTTGCCGAAGCGCTTGCCCGACATGTTGACCATCATGCAGCCCGGGAGGGTGCGCTCGGAGAGAGCGAACCACGGTCCGCCGGTCAGCGGAATGGACGGGCCCCACCAGGCGTCGTCCATGAAATCGACTGCAGCGCCGACTTCTTGGCCTGCGCGGATGCCGTCGCCGGTGTTTGCCTTCGCGCCGACGGTCCATTCGGTGCCGATGGGTGCGCGCTGGTACTTCTCACGCATTTCCTTGTTGTGCTCGAATCCGCCGGATCCCAACACAACTCCGTGGCGAGCGCGGATGACCTGCTCCTCGCCGTCGATTAGGACGTTGACGCCGCGAACTGCGCCGTCTTCGGTGTACAGGGAGGTCAGCGGGGTGTTCAGCAGGATGGGTACTCCGGCGGACTGAAGTCCGAGTCGAATACCGGCGACCAGTGCCTGGCCGCGAACCAGCAGATCCTTCTTTGTGGCCTTGGCTGCGAGGAATCGCATGCCGACCTTCATGGCGCGCAGGGGTCCGCGAGGATTGCGCATCAGCAGGTTGAGCCACTTGTAGTCGGCCTGGGTGATGACGAAGTTCTTGGGGGCCTTGACGTAGTCGGGCTCGAGGTTCTTGCGGTCGGCGCCCAACTTGTTGCCGTCGAACGGGGTGGGCTCGACACTGCGGCCACCGAGGCGTCCGCCGGGAGCTTCCGGGTAGTAGTCGGAGTAGCCGGGCACCCACTGCAGTCCGAGAGGGCTGTTCTTCAACACGAACGAGAGCATCTCGGGACCGCGCTCGAGATAGGTGTCGATGCGTTCGGGAGCGACGACGTCGCCGATGATGCTGTGCAGGTAGGAACGTGCGGCCTCCGGGGTATCGGTGACACCGTCCGCCTGAAGTGCCTCGTTGTTGGGGATCCAGACCCCACCACCGGAACGGGCGGTCGATCCGCCGTAGTGGGCGGCTTTCTCCACGATGACCACACTCAAGCCCTGGTGGGCTGCGGTCAAGGCCGCTGTCATACCTGCGGCACCACTGCCGACGACGACGATGTCGTATTCCTGCTTGCTCATGTAGAACACGTTATAGAATGATGGGGGTGTCAGTCCATGCTTTCTGCCAGGAAGTATTTCCGGACGTTGTCATTGATAACGAAACACGTTGCAGTGGGATTGAGGATGGTGCGGTGTGACCTGGGATACTTCGGTTGACGTCCTTGTGGTCGGGTTCGGTGTGGCGGGGGCCAGTGCGGCGCTCGAAGCGGTAGCGGCCGGTTCGTCGGTTTTGGCGATCGACCGAGCACTCGGTGGTGGGGCCAGCACGATTTCCGGAGGAATCTACTACGCCGGCGGCGGCACCGTGATTCAAAAGGAAGCCGGTGTCGAGGACAGTCCCGAAGCCATGCTCGCCTACCTGAACCGCGAGGTCGGTGACGCGGTGACGCCGCAGACCCTGCGCCGGTTCGTCGACGAGAGCCCGGCGTCGATCGACTGGCTGCGCAGTCACGGCGTGCCGTTCGAGGCCTCACTCTGTCCGTACAAGACGTCGTACCCGAGCAACAAGCACTACCTCTACTTCTCGGGTAGCGAATCTGCCGGCGGGTTCCGTGACATCGCAAAACCTGCTCCTCGCGGCCATCGCGCCAAGGGGCGTGGCACGTCGGGAAAGATGCTCTACGGCCCGCTCGCGAAGTCCGCGGAGGCCAAGGGCGTCCAGTTGCTCGGCCAGACGAGAGCGGACCGGCTGATCATCGAGGACGGCCGGGTGATCGGCGTCGAAGTACTGACTCTTCGTGACGCACCTGCCGGAGTTCGTCGCCGTCACGCGACGCTCGGATCTCTGTCCTCCAAGCCCGGCGTCTACGCGCCGCAGTTGCGCACGATTCTCGACGCACTCATCGCGAAGATCGAGAAGAAGCACGCTAAGCGGATTCGCATCCAGGCACGCGGCGGCGTGATCCTCAGCGCCGGCGGCTTCGTGTCCAATCGCGAGATGATGCGCACCCATGCCCCCGCCTACAAGGGCGGTATCCCGCTCGGCACCTCCGGGGACGACGGCAAAGGCATCAACCTCGGTATCGAAGCCGGGGGAGCCACCGACAAGCTCGGCAATGTTTCCGCCTGGCGATTCATCGTCCCGCCGAGTGCTTTTCTCGGTTCCATTTTGGTGGGTGAATCCGGTGCGCGAATCGTCGACGAGTCACGTTACGGTGCCGCTCTCGGTCAGGCGATGGCAGAGAAGAGCAACGGAATCGGTTGGCTGCTGGCAGATTCCGAACTCGTTCGCGAAGCGAAATCGCAGATCAGTGACCAGTCGATGTGGTTCCAGCGGGTACAGACCACTGGCATGATGCGTACCGCAGTGCGTGGCAACACCATTGCCGAGGTCGCCCGTAAAGCGGGGATAGACGTCGCCGGCCTTCAAGCCACCGTCGACGCGCACAACTCCGCTGCCGCTGCCGGACAACCTGATCCGATGGGCAAACCGTCGGACTTCGTCAGGCCGATACTGTCTGCGCCGTTCACGATGTACGACGTCTCGATCAAGCCCAACATGATGAATCCGTGCCCGATGCTCACGCTCGGTGGATTGGTGGTCGACGAATCGTCCGGCATGGTGAAAAACGAGGCCGGGGAGGGTATCCCTGGCCTGTATGCCGCCGGCCGTACCGCCGTCGGTATCTGTTCCAACTCGTATGTGAGCGGCTTGTCGCTCGCCGACTGCGTGTTCTCCGGACGACGAGCCGGTCAGCATGCAGCCGCATTCTCCACAGTCGGAAAGGCCTGAACGATGCTCTCGACGCAGATCCGCGGCGAACTTGCCGACCATCTTGATTCGGCGGAACGGGATCGCGCTCCGATCAGCCCGCTGATCGCCACGTATCCGGACATCGACGTCGTCGACGCCTACGAGATCCAGCTCATCAACATCAGGCGTCGTGTTGCCGGTGGCGCAAAGGTGGTCGGACACAAGGTCGGACTCTCGTCACTGGCGATGCAGCAGATGATGGGCGTCGACGAGCCAGATTACGGTCACCTGCTCGCCGAGATGGAAGAGTTCGAGGACCGTCCGGTCGACACGGCGCGCTTCTGCTTCCCACGCGTCGAGGTGGAGGTCGCCTTCATTCTGGGAGCAGATCTGCCGGGCGCCGGGTGCACCGAACAAGACGTCATCGACGCCACTGTCGCCTATGCGCCGTCCATCGAGTTGATCGACAGCCGGATCAAGGACTGGAAGATCGGCCTCTCGGACACCATCGCGGACAACGCGTCCTCCGCCGGGTTCATTCTCGGCAAGGAACGAGTTCGCCCGTCGGACATCGACATCAAGGCGATTGATGCGGTGCTGACCTGCAACGGCGAGCGGATTGCGGAGGGGCGCAGCGATGCGGTTCTCGGTAACCCGGTCACCGCTGTCGCGTGGTTGGCGCAGAAGGTCGACACGTTCGGAGTTCGGCTCAAGGCCGGCGACATCGTTCTGCCGGGTTCGTGCACGCGAGCGATCGACGCTCATCCAGGCGACAACTTCCGAGCCGAGTTCAGCGGCCTCGGTTCCGTCTCTCTTCAGTTCACGTAGGAGTAGTCATGACCAAGGCAAGTGTGGCGATCGTCGGATCGGGAAACATCAGTACCGATCTGTTGTACAAACTGCAGCGTTCCGAGTGGCTCGAACCGCGATGGATGATCGGAATCGATCCCGAGAGTGAAGGATTGGCGCGCGCCCGCAAGATGGGACTCGAGACCTCCGCCGAGGGCGTCGACTGGTTGCTGAACCAGGCGGAGAAACCGGACCTGGTCTTCGAGGCAACGTCGGCATACGTGCACCGCGAGGCAGCACCACGCTACGAGGCCGCCGGTATCCGTGCCATCGACCTGACTCCGGCCGCGGTCGGCCCGGCTGTGGTTCCGCCCGCGAACCTGCGTGAGCACCTGGACGCACCCAACGTCAACATGATCACCTGCGGTGGGCAGGCAACCATCCCGATCGTCTATGCGGTATCGCGAGTCGTCGACGTGGCGTACGCCGAGATCGTCGCCTCCGTTGCATCGTTGTCCGCCGGCCCGGGAACTCGCGCGAACATCGACGAGTTCACCAAGACCACGAGCCGCGGTATCGAGACCATCGGCGGCGCACAGCGCGGTAAGGCGATCATCATCCTCAACCCCGCAGACCCGCCGATGATCATGCGCGACACCATCTTCTGCGCTATCCCCGAAGACGCCGATCAGGCCGCGATCACCGACTCCATTCACCGTGTCGTCAAGGACATCCAGCAGTACGTGCCCGGCTACCGGTTGCTCAACGAACCGCAGTTCGACAAACCGAGCGTCGTTTCCGGTGGCTATGCAACGGTCACCACGTTCGTCGAGGTCGAAGGCGCAGGCGATTTCCTGCCGCCGTACGCGGGCAACCTCGACATCATGACGGCAGCAGCCACCAAGGTGGGCGAGGAAATCGCCCAGAAGCTTCTGAGTGTGAAGGCATGAGCGACATGATTCATTTCGATTCGAGCTGGGACATCCGCGTCACCGACACGTCACTGCGCGACGGCTCCCACCACAAGCGTCATCAGTTCACCGTCGAAGAAGTACGAGCCATCGTCGGTGCCCTCGACGGAGCCGGAGTGCCGGTCATCGAGGTCACTCACGGCGACGGCCTCGGCGGGTCCTCCTTCAACTACGGCTTCTCGAAGACTCCCGAGCAGGAACTGATCAAAGCTGCAGTCGAGACGGCGACCAACGCGAAGATCGCCTTCCTGATGCTGCCCGGGTTGGGCATCAAGGACGACATCGTCATCGCACAGGACAACGGTGCGTCCATCTGCCGCATCGCAACTCACTGCACCGAGGCAGACGTATCCATCCAGCACTTCGGCCTCGCGCGTGAGCGTGGACTCGAAACAGTCGGATTCCTCATGATGGCTCACTCGATTCCGCCGGAGAAGCTGGCCAAGCAGGCTCGCATCATGGCCGACGCGGGTTGCCAGTGTGTGTACGTGGTCGACTCGGCCGGCGCGCTGGTACTCGAGCAGGTATCCGATCGCGTCGAGGCGCTGGTTCAGGAACTCGGCAACGACGCTCAGGTCGGCTTCCACGGCCACGAGAACCTGGGCCTGGGCGTCGCCAATTCCATTGCGGCAGTTCGTGCGGGAGCCAAGCAGATCGACGGTAGTACCCGTCGGTTCGGTGCCGGCGCCGGCAACGCCCCGGTCGAGGCCTTCGTCGGTGTTTGCGACAAGATCGGCGTCAAGACCGGTATCGACTTCTTCGCCATCGCCGATGCAGCCGAAGATGTTGTGCGCCCGGCAATGCCGCAGGAATGCCTGCTCGATCGTCAAGCGCTGATGATGGGCTACGCCGGCGTGTACTCGAGCTTCCTCAAGCATGCCGAGCGTCAGGCCGAGCGGTACGGAGTGTCGTCCGCGGAACTGTTGGTGCGCGCAGGCAAGCGCAAGTTGGTCGGCGGCCAGGAAGATCAGTTGATCGACATCGCGCTGGAACTCCAGCGCGAAGCAGCGGCTTCCTAGCCCATGGCAGACGTACTGGCCGGGAAAGTGGCCTTGGTGACCGGCGCGTCCTCAGGGCTGGGGCGCGCCGTCACCGAGATACTCCACAGCAGGGGCGCACAGGTTTTCGGTATCGCCCGTGACAAGGAAAAGCTGCGGCAGTCGATGGTCGAGGTGGCCGGCACGGACGGTGAGCGTCGTTACGCAGCGACGGACGTCTCGGATTCTGCTCAGTGTGATGCGGCCGTGCAAGCCTGTGTCGACGCGCTCGGTGGTATCGACATCCTCGTCAACGTGGCGGGATCGCACTCGCTTCGTCATACGGCGGATATTGCGGATTCCGAATGGGCACATGACCTTGCGGTCAATCTGAACGGACCGTTCTTCCTTTCCCGAGCAGCACTGCCGCACTTGCTGGAACGGGGCGGCAACATCGTCAACGTCTCCTCGATCGCGGGGCTGGAAGGGCAGGCGTACTCGGCTGGATACTGCGCTGCCAAGCACGGACTCATCGGACTGACCCGTGCGATGGCGATGGAGTTCACCGGAAAATCTCTGCGTGTCAACGCAATCTGCCCCGGCGGCATGATGACCCCTCAAGTCACCGGATTCACCTTCCCCGACGGAGTCGACTTCGATCTCGTCATGAAGGTTGCGTCGCCGCGTGGCTTGATGGAAGCCGAGGACGTTGCGAAGATGGTGGCTTTCGTGGCCTCCGACGACGCCTCGGCGATACACGGGGCCGTTTACTCGGTCGACAACGGAAAAATGGCATGAACCCGTTGGTCTCGGGACCGATCTTCCAGATCTGCTGGGTGGTCGAGGACATCGAGGCTGCCGAACAGGAGTTCACTCGGCAGTGGGGAGTGGAGCGGTGGCTGCGTATGCCAGGCATCGTCTTTGGCCCCGAGACCACAACGTATCGCGGGGAGCCCGCGGACTATGTCGTGCACGTGTCGATCGGATATGCGGGCAGCCAACAGCTCGAGCTGATCCAACCAGTGTCCGGACGCAACCTGTACACGGAATTCCTGGAGACTCACGGCGTCGGAGTTCATCACATGGCTTGGGTTCCAGACGATTACGAGGCGACGTTGCTAGAGGCCGAGCGTCGCGGAATGTCGGTGGTGCAACAAGGTCGGGTAGAGGGCGCCGGCATGGAGTTCTCCTACCTCGATGCCGGGCCATTGGGTGGATACGTCGAGTTGATGAAGCTCTCACCCGAGATCCGGTTGATGTTCGCTTCGCTCATTCCTGATTGACGGCAAACACTTTTGCGAAGTAGTCGGAAACGTTCTCCGGGTGACCGCGGAATCCGAGGTAGCCGTCGGGGCGAATGACCAGCGCCGCCGTACCTTCCACCCCATACGCGGCGCATAGCTGCGAGTCGTTGTCCTCGATGATAGGCACCAACGAATCGACGGTCACGGTTCCCGGTGGCACTATCGCGTAGACGTCCAACATGCCGTGCGCTGATCGAATGGCGGCGTCGGCGACCTTCTCGAGGCTGTTGATGCTCTCTGCGGATCCGTCCGAAGTCAGCAGTAACGTGTGGTCGACTCCGGACAGCAAGTCGAACAACCGAATTGGATACTGCACACCGTCTCGGCGCATTCCGCGTGCATCGGGTGCACGCTCGCCCGGTTGAACGTGTGGACTCGAAGAATCACGCCCGGTGTTCAGCGGACTCTCCGAGTAGTCGATCAACAATTGAGCCTGGCGCCGCATTGCCGTGTCGATGGAAGACTCTCCCGAACCGATTCCTTCTCGAGCATTTCGGACGGTCATCCCGACGACTTCTTCACCGACCGGACGTCTTTCGACATCGTAGGTCCCGAGAAGATCTGTTGTTGCAACGCCTTTGACGGCGAGCGCTACCTTCCATGCGAGATTGTGGGCGTCCTGGATGCCGGTGTTCATGCCCTGCGCGCCAGTCGGGGGATGGATGTGCGCGGCGTCGCCGGCGACAAAAACCCGTCCGCGACCGTAAGCGTCGACGATGCGGTGGCTGATGCGGAAGACCGAGGACCATCGCAGCATCGAGGCGGTTGTCGGTTCTGGGGACAATCTGTCGAGCACGGCCTGGATGTGATGGAGTTCAGGTGTCTTGCCGGTTGAAAAACCGTGTTGTACAGAGGCTTTGTTCGACGATTCGTCCGGCATCAAATCGTCCGGAACGAGCATCGACATGCGGTACCGCTTGTGTCCGGGAAGTGGGATGCAGACGAGTAGGTCGTCGGTGGTGTGGTTGGCGCGGACGGAGTAGCCGCTGGGGATCGACCAGTCGACTTCGACGTCACCGAGCATGTAGCTTTCCGCAAACGCGCCGCCCTCGAAGCTCAGGCCAAGCCCTTTGCGGACCACGCTGTGAGCGCCGTCGGAACCCACCAGATACTGGACATTCACGGTGCTGCCGTCGCTGAGTGTGCAGGTGACGGCGCCGTCGGATTGTTCGAATGCGGTGAGACCGACTCCGCGTTCGACGGTTGTCCCCAGCTCGGCGAGTCGCTCGGTGAGGATGCGCTCCGTCGAGTACTGGGGGAGGCAGAGGAACCAGTAAGGAACGTCCTCGGGGAGGGTGAGGTTGACGCGGGCGACCTCGACGCCGTTCGTGTACATGATCTGACCGCGCATCAGTGTCGAGGCGTCGAGTGCATGGCGGAGCACCCCCATGTTCTCGAAAAGTTCGAGAGTGCGTGGCTGAATCCCGACGGCTTTCGCGTATTGCCGCGGTTCGTCGAGGGGGTCGACTATTCGACAGGAGATGCCGCGTCTGCGCAGCTCGATCGCGGTGGTCAAACCGATCGGGCCGGCGCCCGCTACCAATACGTCGGTATCCATGAGGACCCACTCACGTCGGGGACAGTCGGTCATTTCAGTATGGGTAAGCGAACTTTTGTTTTGGGGAAATTGACCCAAATCGGACATTTGGGGGTTTCCTGCATGGATCGAAGATCGTGGGAAGATCGCGAGGTGAGGGCAGACGAGTTGCATCATGAGCCGCCGGGGTACCGCTGCCCGTTCTGTCGCTACGCGCTCGGTGAGTTCGACGAGTACAACGCGTCGACCGACCTCGTCGCCCGAACCGACAATGTAATTGCTCGGATTTCCCCGAAGTGGTGGCCGGACAACCCCGGCCACGTACTTGTGTCACCGATCGAACACTTCGAGAATCTCTACACTTTGCCCACGAGCGTCGGGCACTCGGTGTTCGACCTGGTTCAGGCTGTGGCTGTTGCAATTCGTGAAGAATACGGCTGTGACGGTGTCTCGACCAGGCAGCACAACGAACCGGCGGGCAACCAGGACGTCTGGCACCACCACGTCCACGTATTTCCGCGCTACGAGGACGATCGCCTGTACTCCCGGCATGGCGAAGCGTCGTACGTTTCACCCCAAGCTCGAGCGCCTTTCGGTGCACTTTTGCGCCCTCGGTTCCTCGAATTCTGATCCAATACGCACTCGGCCGAGTGCTGGGGCAGGCGGAGGAACCGGGTAGTGAATTCGCGAAATGGCCATTTCCGCGTAGGCGTCAGCGTATCGGCTCGAGATCACCTGGCGTCCATGTCTGGTCGAAGAATGGCTTGCCAGGGCCGTAGAGACGAAGGATCACGAAGTAGCCCTTTCCCGGCAGAGTTCGGAGCCAGTTCGTCTCGTCTGCAGCGTTCGGCTTGGTCGGCCCGAAGTAGATGTCGTGTGACCCGTCGGGGTTGATCGTTGGTTTGTCCATCGTGTTGACCGAGGGGAAGGGTTGTCCGTTGTCGAGGCCGGACGCGGTGACGCTGTCGTAGAGAGCAACTGACCAGAAAAGCGCCGCGGGCAAGTCCGGAGGTAGATGAAGTGAGTACGAGTTCCCCCCGTCCAACCAGTTTCCTTCGGAATCTTTCATGGTCGCCGGGTACTTTGCGCCCTTGTCGACGATGTTCACGACCATGCCAGGTGAATTGGAGTACGCCGCAGTGAAGAACGCACCGCGCTGCTCGAGATTCGTGAATGTGCCGCTCGATTGGAACTCGGTATTCTCGCCGGCGAAAGTGTTGACCCACGGTTGATTTGGATAGTAGGTGCCCCCGGTTCGAGCGCCAGCAAGCTGGTCACGGTCACCTTGGACATCTTGAATGCTGTGCGAGCGGCCTTGTCGAGAAGTTCTCGGTCGTCAGGAGTGGGATCGAATGCTTTTCCCTTTTCGATTCCGAGTGTGTGGAGAAAGCCGCGCAGGTCAAGGTCATAGGGGTCCACGGCCTCGCTCTGGATGAACCTGTCGAGCATCTCGAAGTAGGTGCCGTCCTGTGGAAAGAGCATGTTGCATTCCACCCCTGAAGCGCGAGGGAACTGCATGGGTAACGCGCCGTCCTTCTGTCCGAGGCGATATATGACGGTGCTCTCGATCCGGTTGACAGCGGGAGACAAATCGGCGGGATCGGCGAAGAACGCACGCCAGAAAAGGAATACGTTGTTCGTGCGTGAGCGGTAGATGTATCCCTCGGCCGGTTCCGGCCCGGAGTACCCGGGTGGCAGCAGCACGTATGTCGCACCGGATCCGGCGTCGGGCCCCGCCAAGCCGACATCACCTTTCCAAGTGTGTCCCTCGATAGTGGGGCCGACGATCGGACGTTGCCAGAAGTCGTCGAAAATCCCCTGGACTCCCGCCGGGGCCTCGACGACCAAAGGGCCGTATTTGTCGAGATCGAGATATCCCATGGCATAAACGACGTCGAAGTTCGGGGTTGTCACGAGAGTCTTTGCATCGATTCGGTTTTGCCATATCGGGAGGACGTTGTATCCGGCACCGAACGTCGATTCCGAACCCTCTTTCATCGCCCAGATGTTGATCGCCGGCAATGACCACAGATAGCTCTGTACGGCTCGTTGGAACACCAACTCGTTTCGCAACGAGATCGAAGTCTCGCGAGTCGGGAATCCGGTCTCGAACTTCGAGTCCGCCAAGTCGTCGTAGTGCCCCATCGTCGATCCTCTCGCTCGGTCGCGGCGTGGCAGTGCGCGCCGACTTCGACCACACAATCACGGTTGGAGCGCTGGGGGATCGCCCGTCAAGGATGAGAACTGCGCTCTGGCGAGCGGATCGACCGGGGATTCCGAAGGCGACACCTGGCCCTCCCCGAGCTTCCGGCGTGTACAAATCAGCATGTTTGTAAAACTTTTACCTTCAAAATCGTTGACAAAAGACCGCAATTTGTCCACTCTCTATACATAGATGTTGTTCGTGTCGCGGGTTGCCGCGCAGGACGCACTCACTGATCCGAACGAGAACTGGAGAATTCGATGGCGGCGTTGGTGTACACCGAGCCAGATGGTCGGCTCGCAACTTGGAGAGACCGGAAACGCTACTTATGGCTGTTGGCGCTGATTCCGTCATCGGCAACTTTCATCGCAGTGGGGCTTGTTACCGCCACCGGATGGAATGTCTTCTGGTGGACCGGCCCACTGATTGCGTTTGCTCTCATTCCCGTCATCGACATTCTGGCGGGTGAGGACGGGAAGAATCCGCCCGACGAGGTGATCGACGAACTCGAGAACGACCGCTTCTACCGGTGGTGCACCTACGCCTATCTGCCGCTGCAGTACACGGCCTTCTTCCTGTCCTGCTACATCTGGGCGCGTTGGGATCTGAGTGTTCTCTCCAATATCGGACTGGCGGTGACGATCGGCGTGACGGCCGGAATCGGCATCAACACCGCCCATGAACTCGGGCACAAGAAGGAGAGCGTCGAGCGCTGGTTGTCCAAAATCGTTCTCGCGCAAAGTGCTTACGGCCACTTTTACCTCGAACACAACCGTGGCCACCATGTGCGGGTCTCGACTCCGGAAGATCCGGCGACCTCGCGCTTCGGTGAGACCCTCTACGGATTCTGGCCGCGCAGCGTCGGTGGGGGATTGAAGTCGGCCTGGCATCTCGAGAAGACCCGCTTCGAGCGTTTGGGCACCACACACTGGAGCATCAAGAACGACGTGCTCAATGCCTGGCTCATGTCTGTAGTCCTGTTCGGTGTCGCGCTTGCAGTATTCGGGATCGGCATTGCGCCGTACCTCGTGATCCAGGCCTTCATCGGGTTTTCGCTGCTCGAAGCGATCAACTACCTCGAGCACTACGGACTCCTGCGTCAGAAAACCGCAAGCGGACGGTACGAGCGATGCACGCCGGCACACAGCTGGAACAGTGATCGCATCTGCACCAACGTCTTTCTCTATCACCTGCAGCGACACAGCGATCATCATGCGAATCCGACACGTCGCTACCAGGCGCTTCGCAGTATGGAAGAGGCCCCTCAGCTCCCGAGCGGCTACGCCAGCATGATCATGCTCGCAACAGTCCCGCCCCTGTGGCGCAAGGTGATGGACCACCGCGTTCTCGAGCACTACCGAGGTGACATCACTCAGGTCAACATCGCGCCGAAGAAGCGCGCCAAGATCCTCGCGGCCTACGGGGTGAATGCATGAACGCCTATATCTGCCCGATCTGCGACTACACGTACACCGAATCGACAGGCGCTGCGCGAGA
This sequence comes from Rhodococcus sp. UFZ-B548, assembly GCF_903819475.1. Classification (NCBI taxonomy): domain Bacteria; kingdom Bacillati; phylum Actinomycetota; class Actinomycetes; order Mycobacteriales; family Nocardiaceae; genus Rhodococcus; species Rhodococcus sp. UFZ-B548. Next base: position 99,673 of record NZ_CAIJDS010000004.1, on the reverse strand, counting down.
GGGCTTTCCGCCTGGCACGCCGTGGTCGAGTATCCCGGACGATTGGTGTTGTCCCGACTGCGGCGTCCGCGAGAAGATCGACTTCACTCTCGTCACACAATCCTGATCGAAATACCCACCGGCGAAGGGAAAACCGATGTCCGAGACTGCCACTACATACAAATTGTTCCGCTGCCTCCAGTGCGGGTTCGAATACGACGAAGCGATCGGCTGGCCCGATGACGGTATCGAGCCGGGTACTCGCTGGGACGAGATTCCCGAAGACTGGTCCTGCCCTGATTGTGGTGCTGCCAAAGTCGATTTCGAAATGGTGGAGGTGGACCGCTGATGACAGCGGTCAGCGAGCCCGACACACGCACCGTCGTGATCGTGGGCACGGGCATCGCCGGTTCCGGTGCGGCGCAGGCCCTGCGCAAGGAAGGGTTCGGCGGCAGCATCATTCTGATCGGCAGCGAACCGGAGGAGCCGTACCGACGTCCGGCGCTGTCGAAGGAACTACTGTCCGGGAAAGCGTCGATCGATCGGGTTCGGTTGCGGCCGTCGACTTTCTGGAACGAGCAGGGTATCGACCTTCGGATCGGCGTGACTGTCACGAGAATCGACACAGATTCCCGCACCATACATTTAGCCGACGGTGACGGCGTCGACTACGACGTTCTGATTCTTGCCACGGGTGGACGGTCCCGACGGTTGACCGCGGAAGATTCCGAGCGCGTTCACTATCTTCGGGATATCGCAGACATGCGACGCTTGCAATCCCAGCTGATCGAAGGATCCTCGCTACTGGTGGTCGGCGGTGGCTTGATCGGATCGGAGGTGGCATCAACGGCACGTGACTTGGGTTGCAGTGTGCAGGTTCTCGAAGCGCAACCGCTGCCCCTGTCCAGGCTGCTTCCACCGTCGATAGCGGAGAAGATCGCCGCGCTGCACAACTTGGCCGGCGTCGCCTTGCAGACGGGGGTCGACCTCGAGACGCTGACGACAGGTGTCGACGGTGTCACCGCACGTGCGCGTGACGGGCGTGAGTGGACTGCGGACTTGGCCGTCGTCGCAATCGGATCCTTGCCCGATACCGATGTGGCTGCTGCTGCGGGTATTGCGGTGGACAACGGGATTTCGGTCGACCGATACCTCCGGACCTCCGTCATTGATGTGTACGCGATCGGCGATGTGGCCAACGTGCCCAACGGTTTTCTCGGCGGCATGCACCGTGGTGAGCACTGGAACACTGCGCAGGACCACGCAGTTGCAGTTGCCAAGACCATCGTCGGGAAGGAAGAACCCTTCGAATCCGTCCCATGGAGTTGGTCGAACCAATTCGGCCGCAACATTCAAGTAGCTGGTTGGCCAGGCGCGGACGACACCGTGATTGTTCGAGGAGACTTGGACTCCTATGACTTCACTGCGATCTGCATGCGCGACGGAAATATCGTCGGTGCTGTGAGCGTGGGCCGGCCGAAGGACATTCGCGCCGTCCGAACCCTTATCGAACGCTCCCCGGACATCAGCGTCGACGTACTCGCCGATTCGAACAGGGATCTGACCGAACTTGCGGCGGGTCTTGTCGCCTTACCGGTGCTCTGAGTTCGTGACTTCTGTTGCTTGCGTGTCCACCGTTTTGACACCGAGCACGGGCGATGGAAATCTTCCCGATATGTCCACCGCTCGTGCCCGTGTCCCGTACCACGAGGCAGCTCGTCAACTCCTCCGTGCGTCAGCGCTCGACGCCACACGCGAACTCTTGACCGAGAAATCGTGGAACGACATCACGATGGCGCATATCGCGGAAGCTGCGGGTATGAGCCGGCAGACGTTGTACAAGGAGTTCACGTCCCGGCAGGGATTGGCGTCCGGATACCTCATCCGTTTCGTCGACGAGTTCCTCGAAGAGGTGGAACGCGAAGTAGCGCTGCACCATTCGGACCCCCGGGGTGCGGTCTCGGCGGCCTTCCGTGCCTTCTTCGACGCCGGTGCCCGGGATCCGATGGTGGTCAGTATTGTCGGTCCTCGTCCGCAACATGACCTGCTGAGCCTGGTCACCACCGACGGGACTCCGCTGCTCGAACATGCGAGCGCGAGGTTGGCCGAGATCTTCATGACCAGTTGGGCGAACGTCGACCGCATCCATGCCGAGATGTTCGGCAGCACGATAGTGCGTCTGGCGATCAGTCACGTGACGTTGTCCTTCGGTACTCCAGATCAGATCGCCGAGAACCTGGGGGAGATGTTCGGGCCGTTCCTCGATCAGGTCATCGGTTCGGGCACAGTCGAACCGAACTGAGCCGACAGGATCGATACGGTTTCCGAGCTAGGACGGAAGTTCGATCGAGACTGATCGCCGTAGTTCTTTGGTGGGAAGTTTCGCCGATATGTGTGAATCCAAGTCCCGCTTCTCGGTAGCGTGCCGGACGTGCGTCGAGGTGCAGCCCGTGGGCGGCTCTCGTCAGATTCCGTCAACGGTGGAGGGTTTCGAAGATGAAGAGTCGCAATAAGTCTCGAGTGATGTCGACAGTTGCGCTAGTTGCAACATTTGTCATGGCCGGTGCAGGTGTGGCAATCGCCGACGAATCATCGTCAGGGTCTTCCGGCAGCGGATCGCTCGGTTCCTCCGGTGCGGCAGAGGTTGATCCGTTGACCTTCGACGGTTGGGGCACGTGCCCGATCGAGGATCTCGAGGTGACGACGTGCGCCAGCGTCGTAGTTCGCGGAGGGACCATGAAATTGGGCGCGCTTTCGGTGCCGATCCCGGACGGAAGTCTCAAGGTTGCGGGCGGCGTGAAATACGCGACCCAGCCGGACAACAGTTTCATCGAGACGTTCGTCGCCAAGCAGGACGGGTCCAACGGGGTCTATTCCAATCCAATTTCGGTACCCGGAGGTGCTCTCGGGATCGATACTCCGCTGGGACTGACTCAGATCAGCGCGACGGTGGAATCGGTGGGAGTCCCGGATCTGAAGGTTCTCGAGCAGGAACTCACCATGCCTGTTCGATTGAAACTGTCTAATCCGTTGCTCGGTGACGATTGCTACATCGGTTCGGTTTCGAATCCGATCAACCTTCACCTGACCACAACCGGAAACCCTCCGTCGGAACCTATCGGTGAGTTCCCCGGTGCAGTGTTCCCGGCAGTCCCACATTCGGATGCTGTGTTTGCGGCGCCGGGAGCCAGCGGATGTGGACCGCTCGGTGCGCTCAACTGGGCGGTGAATCTACGCGGGGGACTGCCGGCGGCCAGCGGAAAGAACTCTCTCACCACGTCGAGCGACGTCTACGCGGTGGCTGCACGAAAGGTGCGACCGCCTGCCTGACGGACGCGCAGTCGCTGGAACGTAAAACGAGGGCCGACCCGTGGTGGGTCGGCCCTCGTTCTTCACAGTCAGGTCAGCTGACCTCGGGATCACGCACCGTGATGGTGCCGTCCCTTACTGCGTCGGCGATGCTGTCGTGCAGTTTCGGGCAGCCGTCCTTCAACGCCGTCGACTGCCCGGAAGCAATTGCCTCTTTGAAGGTGTGGCAACGCAGCGCCGGGTCGGAAGTCCACTGAACACTGGTGTGCTTGTACGTGTTCTTGCGAACAAGTACGCAGGCACCGCATGCCTTGCAGTCGACTTCCTGCAGACCCGAGTCGAGGTATTCGTGCTTGTCCTCGATCGTCTGGGCCGCGATCGCCTCGAGTCGTTCCGTCTGCCCGGCAAAGTCCGGTGCCTTGGCCCAACGAGCCCACCGTGCGTCGGTTCCGATCGAGGCGCTCACGATTAGACCTCTGCTTCCTTCTTTGCCGCTTCTGCTGCAGCTTCCTTCTCGGCCTTCTGGCGTGCGAGGTTTTCCTCGACCTCGGCGTGCCAGGCCTCGTTTGCCTTGGTGGTGTCCACCTCGAACTCGAAGCGCTGCGTCATCTTCTCGGTGACGTCGGCCTTGTCCACGTAGAACTGCTCGTACCAGCGTCGTAGCTGGTAGACGGGGCCGTCTTCTTCGCAGAGAAGGGGATTCTCGATCTTGGTCTTGTTCTTCCAGATCGCGACGTCTTGCAGGAAGCCCTCGCTGATGCCCTCGGTGAACTTGCCGGCCAACTTGTCGGCCATCTCGTCGGAGACACCCGTCGGCTTCTTGACCGTCACGCCCCACTGCAGCACGAACGAGTCCGGGCTGATCGGGTAGTGGCAGTTGATCAGAACACTCTCGACCTCGTATCCGCTGTAGCTGTTCCACAGGGGATTGACCATGTACGACGGTCCGTAATACGCAGCTTCGGAGCGAAGAAGCGTGTCGCCGCCGTACTGGGAGGCCATTCCGATGTCGGGACGGCCGGTGGTGTTGAGGTACTGAGTGGCGATCTCACCTTCGAAGACGTTCTTGAAGTACGTCGGGAAGGCGTAGTGGATGTAGTAGAAGTGCGCCATGTCGACCACGTTGTCGATGATCTCGCGGCAGTTGGACCCCTCGATGACCATGGAGTTCCAGGTCCAGTCGGTCCATTCGTCGCTGTACGCACCCTCGATACGAGGAATCACGATCTCCTCGGGCGGCGGATTGCCCTCGGGGTCGTTCCAGACGAAGAGCTGACCGTTCTGCTCGAGGGTCGTCCACGCGCGGGTGCGTGCGAGCGGAGGCACGCGGCGGGCATAAGGAATGCCGGTGCACTTTCCGTTGCCGCCCCAGCGCCAGTCGTGGAAGGGGCAGGCGATGGAATCACCCTTGACCTCGCCTTGTGTGAGGTCACCGCCCATGTGACGGCAGTATCCGTCGAGAACTTTGATGTCGCCCTTGCTGTCGGCGAACACCACGAGCTTCGTACCGAAAGCCTCGATCGCGTGCGATTTGCCGTCCTTGAAGGTCTTCAGTAGACCCAGGCAGTGCCAACCGCGGGCGAAACGCGTTTGCACCGTTCCGACGTCGATCTCGCGAATCTGCGCCATTGTGACCTCACATCCCTTCTAGCTGTTAGTAGAACACGTTATAGAACTCGATCCGGTTCCGCCAGATTTTGGGGGCACTTGTTACAGCATTGCGGCCACAAACGGGACCTTTGTCAGCGTCTCGACAGAAAAGAGAACGTGTTCTAGTCTCAAGTGTAAGTGAACCAACCGATCGAGGAAGACGGGAGCGTCGAAGTGGGTAACCATGACAGCCACGAGGTGATGCAGAGGCTCGACGCACTACTGCCGGCACTGCGCGAGCGCGCACAGGAGACCGAGGATCTGCGTCGTATCCCCGACGAGTCCATCAAGGGACTCCAGGAAACAGGCTTCTTCCGCTTGCTGCAGCCGAAGCAGTGGGGCGGGTACGAAGCCGATCCGGTGCTGTTCTACTCCGCAGTCAAGAAGATCGCCAGCGCGTGCGGTTCCACAGGGTGGGTCTCCTCGATCATCGGGGTACACAACTGGCACCTCGCCCTCTTCTCTCAGCAGGCGCAGGAAGACGTGTGGGGCAACGACACTGACGTGCGCATCTCGTCCTCTTACGCTCCGATGGGTATGGGTGAAGTAGTCGAGGGCGGATACAAGGTCAACGGTGCGTGGGCGTGGTCCTCGGGTTGCGACCATGCCAGCTGGGCCGTTCTCGGTGGTCCGGTGTTCAAGGACGGCCGCGCAGTCGATTTCGTGAGCTACCTGATTCCTCGCGAGGACTACCAGATCGACGACGTGTGGAATGTGGTCGGCCTGCGTGGAACCGGCTCCAATACCGTTGTGGTCAAGGATGTTTTTGTTCCCAAGCATCGCGTTCTGAGCTTCCGGGCGATGAGCGAATTGACCGCCCCGGGCCTCGAGAAGAACACCGCGCCGGTCTACAAGATGCCGTGGGGAACCATTCACCCCACCACGATCTCGGCGCCGATCGTCGGAATGGCTTACGGCGCCTACGAAGCGCACGTCGAGCATCAAGGCAAGCGTGTTCGTGCTGCGTTCGCCGGCGAGAAGTCGAAGGACGATCCGTTCGCCAAGGTGCGTATCGCCGAGGCGTCCAGTGACATCGATGCCGCGTGGCGTCAGCTCTCCGGCAACGTCGCCGACGAGTACGCGTTGATCCTTGCAGGCGAAGAGGTTCCGATGGAACTGCGACTGCGCGCTCGACGCGACCAGGTGCGCGCCACTGGCCGTGCGATCGCCTCGATCGACAAGCTCTTCGAGAACTCCGGTGCCACGGCGCTGCAGAACGGCACTCCGATTCAGCGTTTCTGGCGCGACGCCCACGCTGGTCGCGTCCACGCCGCGAACGATCCCGAACGCGCATACGTCATGTTCGGAACCGGCGAATTCGGTCTGCCGATCACCGACACGATGGTCTAGAGGAGGCTCAGTGACAACCACCGAAGAAGCTCTCACCTACGAGTCCACTTCGCGGTTCGCGCAAGTGCGCCCCGATCTGAAACTGCACTTCCACGAGGCAGGCGTCGGAAACGACAAGACCATCGTGCTGCTGCACGGCGGTGGCCCAGGCGCGTCGTCGTGGTCGAACTTCGCCCGCAACATTCCGGTGTTGGCGAAGAACTTTCACGTCATCGCCGTCGATCAGCCCGGTTACGGGCAGTCCGACAAGCCGACGGAGCATCCGCAGTACTTCGTGCACAGTGCGTCGGCGCTCAATGATCTTCTGGATACGCTCGAGATCACCGGTCGCGTTGATCTGCTGGGTAATTCGCTCGGTGGTGGCGCTGCTGTTCGTTTTGCACTCGACTACCCGGACCGTGCGGGTCGCCTCGTTCTGATGGGCCCCGGCGGTCTGAGTGTCAACCTGTTTGCGCCGGACCCCACCGAGGGCGTCAAGAACCTCGGAAAGTTCAGCTACCAGCCCACACGTGAGAACCTCGAAGCATTCTTGCGGATCATGGTCTTCGATCAGAAGCTGATCACGTCGGAACTCGTCGACGAACGCTTTGCTGCCGCCAGCACTCCCGAGTCGCTGGCTGCGGCCAAGGCGATGGGTAAGTCCTTCTCCAGCGGTGACTTCGAGCTCGGCATGCTCTGGCGCGAGGCGTACAAGCTTCGACAGCGTGTGTTGCTGATCTGGGGCCGTGAGGATCGGGTCAACCCCCTCGACGGCGCACTGGTTGCGCTCAAGATGATCCCGCGCGCGCAACTCCACGTCTTCGGCGGTTGCGGTCACTGGGCGCAGCTCGAGAAGTTCGACGAATTCAACCGGCTCGCAACCGACTTCCTGCTCGACGGAGGTAAATGATGGGTATTCGATCTCTGGCGTACATGCGCATCGGGGCCACCGACATGGCCGCGTGGCGCGAATACGGACTCAAGATCCTCGGAATGATCGAGGGCAAGGGCGTCGACGCGGAATCGCTGTATCTGCGTATGGACGACTTCCCGGCGCGTCTTGTCATCGTTCCGAACGACACGGACCGTCTGCTCGTATCGGGTTGGGAAACCGCGAATGCCGCTGAGCTGCAAGATATCCGTGACAGGTTGTCGGCAGCCGGTGTTCCGTTCAAGGAAGGCACGGCGGAGCAGCTCAAGGACCGTCGCGTCGTCGAGATGATCGCGTTCGAGGACACCTCGGGCAACTCCCTCGAGGTGTTCCACGGCGCTGCTCTCGAACACCGCCGGATCGTGAGCCCGTACGGGCACAGGTTCGTGACGGGCGAGCAGGGCCTCGGCCACGTTGTGCTCACCACCGACGACGACGATGCTTCGCTGCGGTTCTACCGCGACGTACTCGGATTCAAGCTTCGCGATTCGATGCGTCTGCCTCCGCAGATGGTCGGCCGGCCCGCGGACGGCGACCCGGCGTGGCTGAGGTTCCTCGGCTGCAACCCGCGTCACCACAGCTTGGCGTTCCTGCCGTTGCCCAACCCGACGGGCATCGTGCATTTGATGCTCGAGGTGGAGAACTCCGACGACGTCGGACTGTGCCTCGACCGGGCACTGCGCAAGAAGGTCAAGATGTCGGCGACTCTCGGTCGCCACGTCAACGACGAGATGCTCTCGTTCTACATGAAGACTCCGGGCGGGTTCGACATCGAATTCGGTTGTGAGGGGCTAGAGGTCGAGGACGAAAACTGGATCGCGAGGGAAAGCACGGCCGTGAGCCTGTGGGGTCACGACTTCACGGTGGGAATGAAGCCGTGAGTTCGCCCGACGCGTCGGTGAGTGCGGAGCAGGCGATCGATCCACGCCAGTTCCGCACGGTTCTCGGGCAATTCTGCACGGGTATCACCATCATCACGACAGTCGACGACGGTGAGCCGGTCGGGTTCGCGTGTCAGTCTTTCGCTGCCCTGTCACTCGACCCACCTTTGGTGTTGTTCTGCCCCACCAAGGGTTCTCGGTCGTGGGCGGCAATCGAGCGGACCGGGAAGTTCGCCGTCAACGTGTTGGCGGAGGAACAGCAGGCGGTGTGTGCTCGTTTCGGGTCACGTGAGCCGGACAAGTTCGCGGGTATCGATTGGACGCCATCACCGTTGGGCTCGCCGATCATCGACAAGTCGCTTGCCCACATCGACTGCACAGTGGAAACAGTCCACGACGGCGGTGATCACTACGTCGTCTTCGGACGTGTGTCGTCGATGAGTGAGATCAAGACCGAACGCCCGCTGCTCTTCTATCGCGGGCAGTACACGGGCATCGAGCCGGACAAGACTGTTCCGGCTACCTGGCGTGACGATCTGGAAGCGTTCCTGACGACCACGACAGAAGATACCTGGCTGTAGTGGCAACCCCGTGAGTGGTTAAGGAGTCCAGGGGCTCCTTAACCACTCACGGGGCCGGAGGCCCTACAGAGAAAAACAGGTATGACAGAAGTCGTCACCGAACGGCGTCAGCAGGATGCTACGACGCACTATCTTGTTGGATCGTCCGGCTCGCTTGACCGCCTCGATCACCGACGGCTGTACCTCGACCACCTGGTACCGGTCGGCCTCGACGGGCTCGCGTGAGAACGCCACCAAACCGAGCCGATGCAGGTTGTTCAGGTACGCGCTGATGCGGTCCAGATGGCGACATCCCGCCAGTTCTCCGATCATCGACAGCCCCTCGTCGATCATCTCCGAGCCGACGCCGAACGGCCGCGCCGTACGTACGTCCACGCTCGGTTGCGCACCTGAAGTGGCCAGCAACCGAAGAATTCGAGCTTCGTCCGGCGCGATCTCGTCAAGGATCCGGTCGTAGGCCGGGTGCAGATCGTCGCGATCGGTCACGTCCGCGGAACGGTCCAGCAACCTGTCGCCGCGTGCCCGCAGCGCCGCGAGAGTGGCTTCGACACTCTGTTTGCGATTGGTTCGAGTTGCCATTGCTGCCCGTAGGTTGTCGGTCCGCGAGCCGTCTCCGTTGGAGTTCTCGGCCCGACGTTCGGATTGAACATTGGCCGATTCAGCGGCCTCTGCCGCGGCTTCGGCGGCAGCCTGAACGATCTGCCGCGTCGCCTCCTTCGCCGTCCCGAAAGCCCAACCCGTCAGCTTGATCGACGTGAGCGTCGTCGTGGCAGTCAGCCCGACAAGGCTGCGGATCAGACGCTTTTCCACGGATTCGACCGGCGCGATGTCCGCAGCCCAGTCGTACGATTCCGCTTCGACGATCAGGCGATGGTCGTGCTCACTCATACTCATACTCCGACTCATACTCCGAATATTGCGAGGTGCAGGAAACCGGCAAACGAGCCCAGCACGGCCCCGTGTACGAACAACAGCCACTCGTCCTGTTTGACGGCTGAGCGTAGTAGTTCACTGAAATCTTCCGGTGAAAGGATGCTCATGCGTTCGGTGACGAAGACACGAATCTTCTCCGACTGGCTCTCGGCGAACTCCGCGTCCTCGAAGACCCTTGGGTACAGATCGAGCACTTCGGTGGTGGCCAGGCCGGGCAGACGCTTGTAGCTCTGCGAACCGACGGTCATCTTGACCACCGACTTTGCCCAGCCGGCGGCGTCGTCGACGGATTCGCGCAGTACCTGATCGAGCATCCGCCGCGTTCGGTCCGAGCGGGGACCTTCGAGGAGTTCGGTGCCGATGTTCTCGAGCGTCACGACGTGATCGGCCAGGGTTTTTGCGTACCCGGCGATGATCTCGGTGCGACGTTTCAGGAAAAGTCCCTGCCGCCACGGCACCCAACGGCTGGGGGTGATCGGTTCGAAGATCATCGTGATTCCGAGGTAGTTCACGATGTACCCGATGATCACGCCACCGATGGGAAGCACCCACCACTGCGGAACCAGATGGAGGATTCCGACGAGCACGAAGCCCATCGGGAACCCGAAGTAGAAGCCGAAGTTCTGCATGAACCTGAGCTCTTTGTTGCCCATCGTGCGGAAGATGTCGTTGAGCAGTTTGGGATGCGAGGAGAGGTAGCGGATCACCATCAGCTTCGCGTCGATGAACTCGTCGATGTCCTCTTCGATGCGGTCGGTGATCATGCGCACGCTGGCCGGCAGATCGTCCTCCACCTTGCGGAAGACGGCTTCCTTCACCGACGTCGGAAGGTTGTGCCACAGCTGAGGATTCTCGGCCGTCATGATTCTGGTGACCACGCCGCGCACTTCACTGCGGGAGATGTTCACCAAGTGCTCGGCGATGCTGTCCGGGTCCAGGACGCGATAGAAATCGGCGATGCTGCCGACTTTCGCGAGGGATTTGTCGACGGCGATCGACGCCATCTTCTCCGCCCGCGAGGGGACGATGCCTTGCCAACCGAATCTGCCGTCGCTGGTGATCGCGGGGATCACCTGGACGCGCCGGGGGAGGAACGGGAAGAGCAGTTTGAGGCCGGGCACTTTGATCCCGTGGAAGTTGATCGGCGCAAACAGCATCAGGACGCCCGACCAATTGGTGATGTACCCGATGATTCCGGTGAACAAAGGAATGGTGATCAACTGTTCGAGCAAGTGGTCCGGCACCGTCGCACATCCTCCTCATATCCGAGAACCTCACGTTCGGACATGATTGCCGAAACTTCGCTCTTCGTGGGTGTTTCGTTGGCTACTGCTGCGCCTTCCCAGTTGCGTCAGCATAGAGGCCCGACAATTCGGGCTGTAGGTGGGTAGGAAGTTGATGTAACCTCACGTACATGGTCAGTATTGCGCACAACACGACGACGCCGGTTCTCTTCCGGCGCATCGTTTAGCAACTGCTGACCGAACCCTTTCAGCCCCGGGAGTTATCGCCCCGGGGCTTTCCTGTTTCATCGCTCCGTGTGCGTCTCCCCTTGAACGATTTGGAGAGCTCTCATGAGCGTTGACCACCGCGAACTCGGGCGCGACCTGGAGTTTTTCGCCACCACCTCCATAGTCGGAGCCGGCCTTCCGCTCTGGTTACCGGACGGCGCCGTCATCAGGAACGAACTCGAAAAGTTCGCCGCCGAACAAGCAGCGCGCTCCGGTTGTCAGGGTGTCTATACCCCGGTTATGGCGAAGAAAGAGTTGTACGAGAGATCTGGTCATTGGTCCAAGTTCTCGGAAGACATGTTCCCCGAAATGAAGATAGGCGGAGAGTCATTTCTCCTTCGTCCGGCTAACTGTCCTCATCACGCTCAGGTATTCGCCGCTCGCGGTCGTAGTTATCGCGAGCTACCTTTCCGTGTTCGTGAACTCGGCTCGATGTTCCGTAGCGAACTCTCCGGAGTTCTCAGCGGATTGAGTCGAGTCCGACAGATCAATCTCGACGACGCACATGTCTTCTGTAGTCGTGAACAAGTGCAAGCGGAAGTGATCGTCGCGCTCGACGCGATCGAGCGCTGCTACTCGACTCTGGGGATTGCCGAACGGGGGTACCGACTCTCGATCAGAGGGGGAGAGGGGCAGTACCTCGGCACCGACGAGCAGTGGGCGGACGCCGAGGATCACCTTCGCGGGGCGCTGAATGCACGCTCGATCGAGTACGTGCAAGCGAAGGGGGAGGCAGCGTTCTACGGTCCCAAGATCGACGTCCAGGTGCGAGACGCGCACGGCCGCGAGGAAACACTCTCGACCGTGCAACTCGACTTCAATCAACCGGAGCGGTTCGACCTCGAGTACACCGCTGAGGACGGATCCAAGGCTCGCCCCGTCATGATCCATCGGGGCTTGCTCGGGTCGATGGAACGCATGACTGCGCTTTTGATCGAAAGATTCGAAGGGCGGATGCCGCCGTGGCTGGCACCCAACCAAGTCTCGATCCTGCCTGTCGGCGACCGGCACCAGGTTGAGGCCGAGCGCTTGCGGGCCGATCTCGAGGCTTGCGATGTTCGAGTGGCGATCGCGCCTGACGGATCGTTGGGACGTCGCATCCGCGAGGCACGCACTCACCGTGACCCGTACATCGCGGTGATCGGGGACAACGAGGTGCACGGCGGCACCGTCGACGTTCTGGTCCCTGCGCGTGGTGGGCGGGCGGTCGTCGATGCGAGTGTGTTTGTCGCTCAGGTGGTCTCGGGCATCGAGGAGCGTGCCCTGCTTCCGGCAGACTTCTAGCCGACGGGTAATTCGTGGAGCGCGCGCACCAGTGGCGCGAGTTCGGGTGTTTTGCATGCCTCGTCGAGTGCGGCCTCGAGGGTGGCGTCGTGCGTCGGCCGTGCGCTTTCGAGAAGCTCGCGGCCGGCCGGCGTCAGTTCGGTGTAGATGCCTCGGCGGTCGTCGGCGCACAGGATGCGCGTCAGTAGTCCTCGATCTTCGAGTCGATTGACCAAGCGCGTCGTGGCGCTGCTGCTCAGTGCGGCAGCGCGAGCCAACTGGGCCATCCGCATGTGCCAGCCGTCCTGGCGGCTCAAAGCGTCGAGCACGGTGTATTCGACGACGGACAGTTTGTGCTCACGCTGGAGCGCGCGTTCCAGTTCGGTGTCGAGGGCGCCGTGCAGTGCTGCGAGCGTGCGCCACCCTTGCGAACGGATTTCGACGGCGTCGTCGGCGATCCCCATGTGATTCTCCTTGTCCGTTTCCTGCGACTCCAGGTTACCAGCTTGCGCATGTAGCGCGCGCGTGCAACTATTTATAGCGCGCCTGCAACTACTGCACACGCCCGCTAACGGCTTACGCGTAAATCTGTGAAAGGAACATCGAGATGCCATTGGGTCTCATTGCCCTCGCTATGGGCGGGTTCGGGATCGGCCTCACCGAATTTGTCATCATGGGCCTCCTGCCCGAGGTCTCGGCTGATTTCGAGGTCACCGAGTCCGTCGCGGGCTACCTGATCTCGGGCTACGCACTGTCGGTGGCGATCGGCGCGATCCTCCTCACCGCTGCCGTCACCCGCTTCGAGCGCAAGAAGGTCCTTCTCTCGCTCATGGTGCTGTTCATCATCGGCAACCTGATGTCTGCGCTCGCGCCCTCCTACGAGGTCATGATGGGCGGACGCATCGTCGCGGCACTGTGCCACGGTGCGTTCTTCGGGATCGGTTCGGTGGTTGCCGCCGACATGGTCGCGCCCAACAAGCGTGCCGGCGCCATCGCGATGATGTTCGCGGGCCTGACCATCGCCAACGTTCTCGGCGTTCCGTTCGGCACTCTGCTGGGCCAGCAACTCGGATGGCGCTCGACGTTCTGGGCCATCACCGTCATCGGCGTCATCGCGCTCATCGGAATTGCAGCACTCGTCCCGACGACGCCCGCCAGCACGACCGGCGGCGGATTGCGCGGAGAGTTGGGGGCATTCCGCAACAAGCAAGTATGGCTCTCGATCGCCATCACCATCCTCGGCTACGGCGGAATGTTCGGAGCCTTCACCTACATCGCCTTCACCCTCACCGAGGTCACCGGCTTCGCGACGTCCAGCGTTCCGTGGCTGCTCATCCTCTTCGGCTCGGGCCTGTTCGTCGGTAACTTCCTCGGAGCCAAAGCGGCCGACCGCTCGCTGACGAAGTCGCTGGTCTGGATTCTCGCGATCCTGACCGTCGTTCTGATCGTGTTCGCCGCCACCGCCGAGAGCAAGGTCATGACCGTGATCTCACTGTTCTTCATGGGCGCCTTCGGTTTTGCGACGGTACCCGGGTTGCAGATGCGGATCATGAACTACGCGTCGGCCGCACCGACCATGGCGTCGGGTGCAAATATTGCCGCCTTCAACGTCGGCAACGCGCTCGGGGCATGGCTGGGCGGAATCACCATCGCCGCGGGACTCGGCTTCACCTCCCCGATCTGGATGGGGGCGGCGGTCACCGTCGCCGGTCTGCTGGTCCTGATCGTCGCGGCGAAGATCGACCGCCCGGCAGCGTCAGAGCAGTCGACGTCGAGCACCTCGCTGCACCCGACCGCCGCCTGAACGTGGCCACTGCGCTCTGACCCCATCGCGTGAACGTATCGCTCCCCTTGTCCAACAAGGGGAGCGATACGTTCACGCGGGTCAGGTGAGGCGGAATTCGGACGTCACCCCGGAGAAGGGCGAAATCGCGCCGCTACCCCGAGCCTTCGACGCACCGAAGTGTTGGACTCGATACGTACCCGCCGGAGTATCGGCCGGAACATCCCACGTGATGCGAACGACGGAACCGTTGCTCCCGACCCGGCGCCAGTGCAGTTTGGTGGACCAGTCGTTGTCGTCGGCGACCCGTGTCCAGGATCCGCCGGTATTGCGCTGGATCTCGTAGAAGGTCCCGTTTCGGTGAGTGTCGTTCTTGGGGTGGCCGGTGACGAACTCGACGGCAACCTGCGCACCCGGTGAGCCGTCGCCGGGCTGGACGGTCGCATCGCCGAATTGTGTTCCCGGCAAGGGCTCGTCGAAGTCGACGCCAGGTCCGAAGCTGGGTTGGAACCCGGACAGGTCGGCCGGCGCGGGGCCGCGAGGCGGTTCGGTGCCGTCGCGCATCGCGGCTGCGAGAGCGGCGTACCCCTGTTGATAGGCCGGCAGTGTGTAACGGCCGAACATCGTCGAGCCGCCCTCGTACTGCTGCGAATCGTATTCCTGTGGCGTGGTGCAGTAGCTCGAGTACGAGTTCGCGTAGCCCTGGAAGATGACGTTCTCGAGCGAAACTCCAAGCTCCTCGGAGACGGTTCGACGCACTCGTAATCCGGAGACGATGGTGAATTCCGCAGGGCCACCGACGATGTAGAACTGGCCGATCCGCAGGATCTGGATCTTCAGTACGTTCGGCACCCATCCGCCCGGTGGCAACAGGCCGACCGGAACGACTACGAGCTTGGGGGCCTGTGCATCCTGAAGCCATTGAGGCACAGGAGCATCCATGCCGCCCAAGGCGTCGATCATGGGGTTTCGGGTGCCCTCGGGGAAGATCGGAATTGCAGGCCCGTCCTCGACGCTTCCGGCGCTCATTGCCGCACCGATCGCTGCCGGTGCAGTGCGGTGCTCGCGCCCGTCCGGGGTGAATCTTCCGCTCACCACCTGATTTGCCATGTCCAGGTACATGATCCGACTGTCGACACCACCAGTGACGGTTTCGGAGGCCGAGCCGAAGGCAGTTTGAGCCGCCGCAACCTGGCGCAGCCCGATGATGCGTGCATTCTCGAATTCGTCCTCGGTCGGTCCGCGTCCGGGCTCGAGGAAGAGGTTCGGTGACATGTCGCCGCTGTTGGTCTGCGGAAAAGCGGCAATGAAGCTGGTGTCGCCGTCGAGGTAACGCTCACCCCGGTCGTCGTGCTCCCAGAAGTACGCCGCGGCGCCCTTGTTGTCCCCGGAGATGAGATGGTTCTCGTTCGTGAGCGAGGCGCAGTGGGTAGCGAACCAGTTGATCGCCCCGATGTCCTTGCTGCCCCGACTGATCCGCATGACACGCATGTGGTGATCGTTGCCACCGGGGTAGTAGGCCTTGTCCTCTTCGGGGTTGAGGTCGAACGCCACTCGCGATCGGTTGACGCTGGCATCGGTGAGGTCGGACCGTCCGAAACGGACGGAGCCCGGCGCCAGGTTCTCGTGGGCAGCGCTGATCGCCTCGACCATGCCGTTGACCTCGGCTTCGAACACCTGCAGTTCGAAGCCGAGAACTGCGAGGTTGTACGCGTAGTTGTGCGAGGCCCCACCACATGCCGCGTGTGAATGGATGGCCGTCAACATGACGTTGCGTTCGGTGTAGATGTCGCCGAATTTCCCAGCCAGCCGGCGTAGGACCTCGTCGTGAACGGACTGGAAGATCATGCAATTGTCGACGCACACGTAGGCGACCCGTGACCCGCCGGACTCGAAGATGAAGGCGCGTGAGCGCATTCGCTGGTGCAGGCCTTCGGCGCGTTGGTCGAAGCTCGAGTAGCCCATCATGCCGACCTCGGCGACCGGTCCGGTCACATCGGAGATCCCGACGCCCACCTGCAACGACGACGACTTGTCGGTACGTGCGGGTGAAACGGTGCGTGCCGGCGGAGCTGCGACGGCCTGGTTCGTCGACAGAGCGGCGAGCGCAGGTGCGGCGGCAGCGCCTGCCAGTACGGTGCGTCGGGTGATCTGCACGAGTGTCCTTTCGGGCGGTCTGACGCGAGTTGGTCAACCGTCCAGGAGTGTAGCCCGAGTCACACGTGACCGAAAGGGGTGCCGTCGGCTGACACTCAGATCGTTGTCGCCTCCCCGAACGTCATCGCCAGGTTTTTGATGGTCGTGGTCATCAGAGCCCGGCGGGGGAGTCCCAGTTTCCGAAGCTCCGCCGCCATCGGGTGACTACCCAGCTGAACCTCTGCTCCACCAGGGCGCGATTTGACGCCGGTCGGCGCCATGTCCCACGACGTGCACCTGGTTGCGCCGTCGAGATGCGAGTACGCGGCCAACGACATGTTGGCTCCGCCGCCAGGCACGCTGACGCCGGACTTCACACTCAACTGTGTGATGAGTTTGCCGTCGCGCGAGACGGATCCGCGCTTGACCGAGCCGACGTGCTCGGTGTCGAACTCGGCGAGCACCTTCGGGAATCCCCAGATTTCCCGGCCGGCGGCCTTGGTGAACTCTCCGTCCACCGGCAACTCGTGAATGAGTGCCCCTGCAGTTCCGGCAGCGAGCGAACGTAGATCTCCCAGCACCGAGGTTTCGGGAGGCGCAGTGTGGCTACGCACCATGTACGTCACCCCGAATTCGTTGTACGGCCCCAGATCCCCATCGATGTAGTCGACAAAAACCAGGCCGCACAGCGCCCGGCCGGGACGGTACTGGAGCACGGTCAAGCCGGTGTAATCGATGATCGACTGCGCCGTTGCGCTGGGTACCGAGTACAACGCCATGAAGGCCGACGCGGTGCGAACTTCGACGGGCATCTCGACCTTCTTGCCCAGAATCGTGTAGCTCATGGCGCGACCACCCCGCGGAGTCCGTCGGATCCGTAGACGGGTTCGAGCATCGAGCGGAAATCCGGTCCGCGGCGCAGCATTTGGCCTCCGTCGACGTTGATGATCTGCCCGGTGATCCAGGTGGATTGCGGTCCGAGTAGGAAGGAAGCGAGTCCGGCGACGTCCTCGACCTCGCCGACGCGTTCGAGCGGCGTGTTGGCCAGGTAGTCGTCCAGGATCGGGCCACCGTCGGTGATGAGCGCGACCAGATCCGTTCGGGTCAGCCCTGGGCGGATCGCGTTGACACGAATGTTGCTGGCGCCCAGTTCGTCTGCCGCCAATTGCACCAGGTGGTCGACGCCGGATTTCGAGACGCCGTACGCGCCGAACCAGCGATGTGTGTTGCTGCTGGCGATCGACGAGATCGCGACGATGGATCCACCGCCTCCTGCCACCAGCGCCCGGGCGCCGTGCTTGATCGTCAGCATGGTCCCCGTGACGTTGAGGTCGACGGTGCGGCGCCACGCGTCGACGTCGAGTTGCGTGACCGGTGCGATGGTTTCGTTCCCGCCGGCGCAGGCCACGACTCCGTCGAGCTTTCCGGTGACGGAGACCGCCGCGGCAACAGCGGCGACGACGTCTGCCTCGATCGTGACGTCGGTAGGGGAGACGCTGACCGATCCTTCCGGACTCGACTGCCGGATCGATTCGGCGGCAGCTTCGAGTTTCTCCTTGTTGCGTCCGCAGATCGTGACGTGAGCGCCAGACGCAACCAGCGAACGAGCGATGCCCAGACCGATGCCACTACCGCCGCCGGTCACCAGTATCGATGTGCCGGTGAAAGTGGGTATGCCCGCTGAGGCGGTGTCGTCGTCCATGTGTGTCTCCTGGTCGTTGCTCCGGCGGGCTCGCGTGCTGATTCTGGAGGTTTTCCGGTTCGGCTTCGGTGAAAACGCCCCACGCTATATAGGAACAGGTTCTACTTATTGTGGCAAGGGTTGTGCGAGAGGTGGAGTGATGGCTACCAGACCGACCTTCGATTTGATCGACGGACGCTTCTACAGCGGAGACCTCGGGAATGTGCGCGACGCATACGCCTGGATGCGTGATCACGAGCCCGTGTACCGAGACGACGCCAACGGAATCACCGCGGCCGCGAGCTACGACGCCGTCGTCGCAGCCGAGCGGGATCCCGAACTGTTCTCCAACGCCGGCGGCATCCGCCCCGAAACGGGTCCGTTGCCGCAGATGATCGACATGGACGACCCGCAGCACCTCACGCGTCGACGCTTGGTCAACGCGGGTTTCACACGTAAGAAGGTCGAAGCCAAGGCCGGCCGTATCCGGGAGATCTGCGATCAACTGATCGACGCCGTCTGTGAGAAAGGAGAAGCCGACTTCGTCGCAGACCTGGCGGCACCGCTTCCCATGGCCGTCATCGGCGACATGTTGGGTGTCCGTCCCGAGGAACGCGCGTTGTTTCTGCGGTGGTCGGATGATCTGGTGAAGGCATTGGGAAGCAACGCTTCCCAGGAGCAACTGCAGGCCATGATGGCTGCGTATGTCGACTTCACCGCGTACATGATGCGAACCATTGCCGAGCGGAGGAGCGAGCCGGCCGACGATTTGGTGAGCACATTGATTCACAGTGCGGTTGACGGCGAGGCCCTCTCCGATCAGGAAATCGTCAACGAGTCCCTACTGATACTCATCGGCGGTGACGAGACCACACGGCACGTCCTGAGCGGCGGCATGGAGCAGCTGCTGCGCCATCCGGACCAGCATCGAGCGCTGGCCGACGATCCCGATGCCATTCCCTTGGCAATGGAGGAGATGTTGCGGTGGTCCTCGCCGATCAAGAACATGGCTCGAACTCTGACCCGTGATACCGATTTCTTCGGTGCGCAGTTGAAGGCAGGTGAGAAGATGCTGCTGCTCTTCGAATCGGCGAATTTCGACGAGTCCGTGTTCCTGAACGCCGAACGGTTCGATACCGGCCGCACACCGAATCCACACGTGGCCTTCGGCTTCGGAACGCATTTCTGTTTGGGTAATCAGCTGGCCAGGCTCGAGGGACGGATCATGTTCGAGCAACTCTTCGCCAGGCTGCCGGGAATGGCACTTGCCACCGACGCGCCGTTGCAGCGGCGTGCCGCCAACTTCGTGTCCGGTCTCGAATCGATGCCGGTGCGGTTTACCGCTTCGGCGCCGTCAGCCGGGTAGTTGGCAGTTGGGAGGCGCAGCATCTTCGGAGAGGGGGCTGCCCGCCGGATTGACGTAGACGACCTCGAGTACCAATGGTGTTGTCTGCGAGTTGTTTCCGATGTGCACATGATCTGAACCGCTCGGTTCGATCAAAGTATCTCCGGCGCTGTAGATCCCGTCGACGGAGCAATCGGATCGGTAGTGGCTCAACGTGCCCTGCGCGATCAGTGCGTAGAGCGTCCCGTCGTGGAAGTGCCAACCGGTGGAACCGCCGGGGTCGATGGTGATCTGACGCAGGATGTAGTCCTTGCCGTCGAAAGTCACCTGCCCGAGAATTTCACCGTGTACTCCCGTGCTCGGTGTTGCCGACGCATTGATCGGCGTCAGAGACAGCCCGATCGCTGCGGACACTGCAAGCAGAACCTGATGGCGTTTACGCATGAGCGGCCCTCCCAGACGGATGTGCTCCTGAGTGTCCTCCGTCGATGCCCGGTTTATCCCAGTTTTCGTGGATCCAGCACTGCGAAGGCAGAGGTATGCCCTTGAGTGGCGGTTACGCTCGTGCCATGCAGCAAGTCGCGACGAGGCGCCGGAGCCAGCCGCCGCCTGCGCGCTTCATGTTCGAGGCATTGATCGATCCGTACCGCCAGCCCGCCCGGCACTGGTTGGAACTGCTCGAGAGCGAGATCGCACCGGAGATCGTCAGGGCTGAAGAACCGGGGCTGGTGATCTGGTCGTCGATCTGGCCGGACCGCCCCGACGCCGTCATCCGATTCGACATCGAGGCGGTCGGAAACAGCACGATGCTGCGTTGGACGCTTTTCCTCGAAGATCCGATACCGTCGGAGGCGGAGGTCGTGCGGACGCGAAAGCGGCTCAACACCTTGATAAATGCGAATCTCAGGTTCAACTTCGGCCAATAAGTTGGATCACTGCCGCATTACTTGGTGTCGACTCGGCCGATCGGGTCGGCGTTGTCGCTGAACGCGGCCCGGGTCGCTGGCCAGCTGGTCTCATCGATGCGCAACGCGGTCCGAAGGTAGGCAGTACTCATCCGTTGGATGGCGGCGACCCGCTCTGGGTTCTCGTCAGTGGTCTCGGCGACTTCGTATCCGACGATTCCGCCGAGTGCGTGCTCGGCACCGTAGAAGGTCAGGAGGTCGGTGGCTCCGGGGCTGTGCGTGTAGGCGTCGGTGAACCAGTCAGGTCCGCGGCTGGACATCTTGGACTGGTCGTGGTCGCCCGCGACGACGAGTGTCGGCGTCGTCAGTTCCTGGAACGAGGGGCGCATGAACGGGAAGTTCGCCTGCGCGAACGGATGCAGGTTCTCGCCGCCGAGACCGGTTGCTGCGAACAGGATTCCCGCGGTGACGCGGCTGTCGGACATGTCCTGGCCGACCTGGCCGGCCTCGTCGAAGACCCTTGCTCCGAGGAGCGACTGAGCGGTTTGCCCGCCCCAGGAGTGACCAGTGGCGGCAACTCGACTGCGGTCGATGCGGCCGGCAAGCCCGGGCACGGCAATTTCGATGGTGTCGAGCTGATCGAGGATGCGTGTGAGATCCGCGATCCTCTCGGTCCAGATCGTCGGGAAAACCGGGTGGTCGAACCCGAAACCGTTCCGGCGCGAGTCCAGATGTGTCGGCTGGATCACCACGAATCCGTGGGATGCCCAGAATGCCGTGAGTGGCGGGTATCCATCGAGGTTCCAGCCGTTGCCGTGGGAGAACACCACAACGGGGAGGTTCGTGCCTGCTGCCGGAGCAGACACACGTACTTCCAGCGGGACAGGTCGATCGGGGGCGAACAACTCGACGGGGGCAACGGAGACGACCGGGGTGCCGGCGCCGATGATGCCGTTCAGAGTGTCGATCATTGATGAGGTCATGGCAAGTTCCTTGCTGAGGCTGCACCCTGCGATACTGTTTATCGGAGCGTCGTTCCGCAACATTACGGAGCGGTGTTCCGTAATGCAAACATATGTTGTGAGTCAGCGAGGAGTGCACATGGCTGATGCCCAGGACGAGCAGTCGCGCGTCGCCTCCCCCAAGCAAGTCGGTCGCCCACGTCGAAGCGAGCAGGCGCTGCTCGACGCGGCGGCAGAAGTGTTCGTAGAGTCCGGAGTCGACGCTCCGGTGCGGGAGATAGCGGCGAAGGCCGGCGTCGGCATGGGGACGATCTACCGCCACTTCCCGACGCGTCCCGAGTTAGTGGTCGCCGTATACCGACACCAAGTCGAGGCGTGTGCGGACGCGGGCCCACAGATGCTCGCGGAGAGTGCAACGCCCGAGGCGGCTTTGCGGGCATGGGTGGCTTTGTTCGTGGAGTTCCTGGTAACCAAGCATGGGCTCGCCGGTGCACTGCAAGGAGACAGCGCCGGGTCCGACGCTCTGCATACCTACTTCGTCGACCGCCTCGTCCCGGTATGTGACTCCCTCCTCGCGGCAGCGCTCGAGTCCGTTGGCACTGCTTCGCGGGTCGATGCGTATAACGTGCTCAAAGGCATCGGGAACCTTTGTATCGGTGCCGGGTCCGATGACCGGTACAAGGCCGAGGTCCTTGTACAACTATTCATCTCGGGCGTACTCGCGCGAGAGGTTCGCTGACGCTCGGCTCAGTCAGATCAACTCCGGATTCTCGGCGTATACCTCTTCGAGGATCGACATGTCGAACAGTTGGTCCGCCGTAATCTCCAGTCCTGCTTTCGACAGTGCCGCGATGTTCTGTTCGATCAGTTGGGGTGTCATCGTGAACAACCCGTTGGCTTTGGTATCTGCCGACACCACCAGATCGTTCTGTGCGGTGGCTTCCTTGATCTGCTCTTCGAGTTCGAGGTTCTGGTCCTTGCCGTAGACCTCGACGGCAAGCCGTGCCGACTCTGCCGGATCGGCGACCGCGTCCTTCCAACCGTGGATCTCGGCCTTCAGGAATGCCTTGAGCTTGTCCCTCTCGTTGTCGATGGTGGACTGGAGAACCGTGAACGATTCGGCGACCAACGGCAGGTTGTAGTCCGCGAAGAGGAAGTGGGCGTTGGGGAAACCTTTGGCGGCCAGTGTGATCGGCTCGTTGGTCACGTAGGAGACCCAGCCGTCCACCTCGCCGTTCGCCAAGGGGCTCGGATCGAACTGCGCGGGCACGATCGTCATCTGGCTTTCGGTCAGGCCGTTTGCTGCCAGGAGAGCTCCGAAGACGAGCTGATTGGAATCCTGGACGCCGATCTTCTTGCCGATCATGTCCTGTGGTGAGTTGATCGGTGCCGCAGCGGAACTGACAATCGCAAACGGATTCTTCTGGAACGTCGCCCCGACGATCTTTGCCTCCAGTCCGTCGAGCACAGCGGGGGCTGTGAGCTGCGGTGCGGACATTCCGATCCACACCTTGCCGGTGTCCAAGCCGGCTTCGACGCCGGTACCGGCTGCGCCACCTGCCACCAGGTCTACATTCCCGAACCCGGCATCCTTGTAGTACCCCTTGTCGAGAGCGAAGTACTCACCGGCGAACTCGATGTTCTTGATCCAGGACAACTGCACTGCAACTGTTCCGAATTCGGAACCGTCGTCCGTGGTTCCGCCACTCGAACTGCTGGAGTCACTGCTACACGCGAGCAATGACGCACTACCGGCGACTGCAATGCCGGTCAGCGCGGAGTAGCGGAAGAAGGCCCTGCGGTCCAGCTGGCGGACGGGCTTGAATGGCGTCATGAATCGGAACACTAAGGCCAGTCGGTTTCGTTCAGTTTGCTTGGGAGAGAGAGTTTGTTGAGGTCGTGTTAACAGATGTCACGACTTGCCCGCCGAAGGACCGAAACGAGACAGAGCGATGCTTTCGAAGATCCCGACCACGGCGTAGAGGACGATCGACACCACGGTGATCACCACGATCGATGCCCACAATTCGTTGTACTGGTAGCGCGGTATGGCTTTGATCATGCTCGAACCCAAACCTTGACCGCTACCGAGCCATTCGCCGATCAGTGCTCCGATCAAAGCGCCGGGCACTGACACCCTAGCGGCGGCGAACACCGCCGGAAGTGCGGACGGTACGGACACCATTCGCAATGCGGTCCAACGACTCCCGCCGTACGCAGCTATGAGGTCTTGTGCCTGAGCCGGAGCGGCACGTAGACCGACCATGATCATGACGAGGGCTGGGAAGAACACCACTATCGCAACCATGACCGTCACACCCACGATTCCGCGGCCGAATATCAGGACGATGATCGGGGTCATCGCAACGAGAGGAACAGATCGTAGAAGCATTGCAACGGGCATGAAAGTCTGTTCGACAGTGCGGGAAACGACGAAGATCGATGCCACCACGAGCGCGGCAGTCATTCCGACGGCAAAGCCGACACTGGCGTCGCGCAGAGTGATGAACAGGTTGTCGATGATGCCCGAACGAGCGCCGGCGGACTTAGGACCGGAGAACAGGTACTCCCAGACGTCGGCCGGCGTCTTTCCCACACGCGGGCCGACCTGGGGGAAGGCGTTGAGGAAGACCACCCAGATGACAAGCAGCAGTGCCGAGGCGATGGCAATCGGAGCGAGGAATCTCAATGTTCCTCGTACCGCGGTCATTTCTGTGCTCCCGGAGCGCTCGTCCACGGGGTGACGAGCCGGGCGATCGCTGCGACGACGGCGTATCCCAGGCCGGCGAGCAAGGCGGCGGCGATGGCCATTCCCCACGTTCGCGGGACGTTGTACGACGTCTGAGCGGCCGTGAGTGCGACGCCGATCCCGCTGTCCACCCCGCCGAGATACTCTCCGAGGATGGCACCGAGTACAGCCGAGGGTGCAGCAATCTTGAGGGCGGCAAAGGTACTCGGAAGTGCGCTCACCAGTTGAACTTTGGTGAACTTCTGCCAACGCCCACCACCGTAGGCGGCAACGAGATCGAGACTCGTCTTGTCGGCCGATCTCAGGCCAGCGAGTGTGCCGACCATCGTGGTGAAGAAGCAGTACATCGCGGCGAGAAAGATCGTGGGGGTCCGGCCGCCGAAGACGACCAGGATGATTGGGCCAAGCGCCAACAGCGGTGTGCAGTAGCTCAGAATCGCCAATTGTGTGGCCAATCCCTCGATGGGCGGAATGAGGACGACAAGCACGGCAAGCGTGATCGCCAGCAGATTTCCCCAGAGAAAGCCCTGCAGCGCACCGGAAGCCGTGACGGTGAAATTGGGTCCGTAGAGCGACCAACCGTCGTCGAACATCGTCGAAACAACCACCCACGGCGTCGGAATCGTACCTCCCGCAACACCGGCCGCCGCCAGAATCCACCAGAGAGCGATCAGTCCGCAGATGCCGACTGCACCGCCGAACCACGTTGGACGCTTCAATCGGATCCGGCGCGGTACAGATGGCTGCGCCGCCGCGGTCGCGACGTTCTCGATATCGGTAATTGTCATGCGACGCCTGCTTTTCCGAAGAGCAGTCCGGAGAGGTAGTCGTGGATCTCGTGGAACTCGGGTGTACGCATCATCTCGGGAGTACGCGGGCGCGGCAGGTCGATCGGCACGACTTCGAGGACGCGTCCGGGCCTCGGCGTCATGACGGCAACGACGTCGGAGAGGAACACGGCTTCGGCGATTCCGTGAGTCACCATCAACGTGGTCGCCGGTTTCTCGGTCCAGATCCTGAGCAATTCGATATTAAGTCGTTGTCGGGTCATGTCGTCCAGCGCGCCGAAGGGTTCGTCGAGTAGCAGGACACTCGGCTTGACCACGAGCGATCGTGCGATCGACACACGCTGACGCATACCGCCGGACAATTGAGCGGGCTTGGCCTTCTCGAATCCTTCGAGGCCGACGAGAGCGATCAGGTCGGCGATCTGGTCGGGGTCGGGATCGATGCCGGCAACCTGAAGCGGCAGTTTGATGTTGGAGGTCACCGTCCGCCACGGCAGCAAAGCCGAATCCTGGAAGGCGATTCCGAGTTCGCGGCGCTTGCGTAACTCGGCGGGCGACTGTCCGTTGACAAGTGCTGTTCCCGACGTCGGAGTGTCGAGGCCCGCAAGGATGCGGAGAACGGTGGACTTCCCGCATCCGGA
Source organism: Rhodococcus sp. UFZ-B548 (assembly GCF_903819475.1). Lineage (NCBI taxonomy): Bacteria > Bacillati > Actinomycetota > Actinomycetes > Mycobacteriales > Nocardiaceae > Rhodococcus > Rhodococcus sp. UFZ-B548. Next base: position 74,316 of record NZ_CAIJDS010000004.1, on the reverse strand, counting down.
CGGCCCGAGCAGAGACAGAAAGGAGCCTTCGCTGGTTTGAAGGGACACGTCGGTCAACGCGGTCACCGACCGACGACCCATCTCGAAGGTCTTGCCGAGGCCGGAGATGTCGAGACCGGTTCCAGCGGGGCGAGGTGTGGTGACGGGACTGGTCATTCCCGCACAGTACGAACGTCCGGTTGCGGTCATGTTGCCTGCGCGTCACCGCTGCGTGAGGCTGGTTCGGCGTCTCCTGTCACAGCGCCGTGGTGAGATGGACGTCTGGACGGAGTGAGGGGAGCGAAGATTGCTGAAGTTGTACCGGGCCGAGCGTTCGGACACCTTGGTCTCGGCGTTGGCCACGCTCCTCCGTACACCGCTGTCGGATCCATTCGCCCGGGAAACTGTTGCGGTGCCGGCCAAGGGCGTCGAGCGTTGGCTCAATCAGCGGCTGTCCTCCCAGCTAGGCACGTCCGGACCGTCAGCAGTGGACGGAATTTCTGCGAACATCGCGTTTCCTTCACCCGCGCGCCTGGTCGCGGAGTCCGTGGCCGCGGTCAGTGGTATCACGGCTGACGACGACCCATGGTCGCCGACGCGATTGGTGTGGACGGTTCTCGACGTGATCGACGAGTCCCTCGGCGAGCCCTGGTGCGGAGTACTGGCGAAACATCTCGAAGGCCATCGTGAAGGTCGACGGTTTGCCTCCGCCACACATGTCACCGAACTCTTCCGCAGTTATGCCGCGCAACGCCCACAGATGCTGATCGACTGGGCCGCCGGGCGGTTGACCGACGGACACGGATTGGCGCTGTCGGAGGATTTCGAATGGCAGGCACGTCTGTGGTGCATCGTCGCGGGCAAGATCGACGTTCCGGGGCCCGCAGAGCGACTGGGACAAGTGAGCCGCGCGCTGGTCGAGGACCCGGCCTTGGTCGACCTACCGGAACGCCTGTCGGTCTTCGGACCGACCCGGCTGCCGGTCGATCAGCGAATGATCTTGAGCGCTCTGAGTGCGAATCGGGACGTGCACATCTGGCTCCCGCATCCCAGCCCCGCGCTGTGGACCAAGATGAGCTCGCGCATACCGCCTCGAAGTGAGAGCACGATCCGACGTTCGGAAGACGGGTCAGCGCTGATATCTGCCAATCCGTTGCTGTCGAGTCTTGCTCGCGACGTTCGTGAACTTCAGATCAGCCTCGGTGCCGCCGAGTTCGAGTCGGTGCATCTTCCCGAACCAGCCGGCCCGAAATCCCTCCTGGCGACGGTCAAGGCCGATGTCATCGCAGATCGTGCTCCCAGCGTTGCAGCGGAACCGGATGGGACAGTTCAGGTCCACGCTTGCCACGGGCCGGCACGGCAGGTCGAGGTGCTCCGCGAATGCCTGCTCCGATTGTTCGAGGACGACCCGACATTGCAGCCGCGCGACGTACTCGTGATGTGCCCGGACGTCGAAACGTACGCACCTTTGGTTCGTGCTGCATTCGGGCAAGGCGTCCATGGCCACCCGGGGCATCTCCTTCGAGTAAGGCTGGCAGACCGCGGATTACGTCAGACCAATCCTGTCCTGGCCGTTCTCGGCTCTCTCCTCGAATTGGCCGACGGCCGGGCCACAGCCAGTGAGGTTCTCGACCTGGCCGCGACCGAGCCTGTCCGCACACGTTTTTCGTGGGGCGACGACGAATTGGAAAGACTGCGGAAATGGACGACGGAAGCGGGTGCTCGCTGGGGAATCGGTAGTCGGCAGCGTGCCACGTTCGGTCTCGACGCATTTCCGCAGAACACCTTCAACACCGCCATGGACCGAGTCTTGTTGGGGGTCAGCGCGGACGAATCGGAAAATGCCTGGCTGGATCTCGCGCTGCCACTCGATGACGTGGACGGCACAGACATCGACCTGACTGGACGTTTCGCAGAGTTCGTCGATCGCCTGGCAGTCTCGCTTCGCGATCTTGCCGGTCCACATTCGCCGGCCGAATGGCTTCGTGTGCTGATGCGGGCCCTGGATCTGCTGACCGACACTGCGCCCGCAGATTCCTGGCAGAGTGCGGGGGCCCACCGCGAACTGGTAGCTGCTGTCGAATTCGGCGGAGAGACGGTGTTACGTCTGGCCGATGTTCGCGCGATGCTCTCGCGCAGCCTCGCGGGCAGACCTACGCGTGCCAACTTCCGAACCGGCGAACTGACGGTGTGCACGATGGTTCCGATGCGTTCGGTACCGCATCGCGTGGTCGTTCTGATCGGGCTCGACGACGAGGTGTTCCCTCGAACCGGTGGAGTCGACGGCGACGACATCTTGTCCCGTGATCCCGTTGTGGGGGAGCGCGATCTGCGCAGTGAAGACCGGCAACTGCTTCTCGATGCCGTGATGTCTGCGGGCGAGCATCTGATTCTGTTGTATACCGGTGCCGATCCGGTCACCGGTGTCGTCAGACCACCGGCGATCCCCCTCAGTGGCCTTCTCGATGTACTCAGTGCGACGGTGGGCCCGGAAGCGATTAACGGGGTGCTGACTCGACACCCGTTGCAATCGTTCGACAATCGAAACTTCTCGCCGGATCAGCCGTTCAGCTTCGACACGGCAGCGCTGGCCGGTGCCAGGGCTGCTGCCGGAACACCGATCGAATTGCCGACAGTCTTGTCGGCCAAGCTACTCGAGGTGCATCCGAAGGAAGTGAACCTTGCCGACCTGGTGAACTTCCTCGTACACCCCGCCCGTGGTTTTCTGCGCCAACGCCTCGGCGTCCGGGTACCGGAACTCGACGACGACATCGCGGATTCGCTGGCGACCGAGCTCGATCCACTGTCCACCTGGGCTCTGGGTGACCGGATGCTTCTCTCGCGCTTGGCTGGACGCAGCTCTGCGGATTTCCGTGCAGCCGAGTGGCGCCGCGGTACTTTGCCGCCCTACAACCTGGGCGCCTCGGTTCTGGGCAACGTCGAGTGGGTGGTAGACCAACTTGCCGGTCTTGCATTGCCACACCTCGAGGGCGACTCCGAGGCTGTCGACGTCGACATCGACCTCGGTGACGGGCATCGTCTCACCGGAACGGTAACCGGTGTGCACGGCAATTCAGTGGTGCGGGCGTCGTATTCCTCACTGGCGCCTAAACATCGGATGACGGCCTGGATCAACCTGCTCGCCTTGAAAGCACACGGCCGACCCGGTGCGCTCGATGCAGTCTCCATCGGACGGGGTCGGGGAAAGATAGCAGCGGCACGATCGGTGCTCGATGCGCCAGGCAATGCGGTCGAGATCCTGCAGCAACTGGTGGACCTACGCGAGCGGGGGCTGCAGCGTCCGTTGCCGATGTGGGCCGCTACTTCAGCCGAATACGCGCGTCGACGCTTTGGTGGCGAGTCGGTCGACGATGCGACAAACGGTGCGGACACCCAGTGGACCGGGCAGTACGGCGAGATGATCGATCCGAGCAACGCTTACGTTTTCGGAGAAGCTCGAACACTGGCGGAGTTGGCTGCGGATCCGCCGTCGGACGACGAATTCGTCTGGGCCGAGGAACCGACTCGATTCGGAGTTCTCGCCCGACGACTGTGGGATCCGTTGCTGACCAACGAAAGAGCGGAGTAACCCGTGGACTTCGACCTTTTGGGGCCACTACCGACCGGCACCACGGTGTTGGAAGCGAGCGCCGGAACTGGCAAGACCTACGCGATCGTCGGACTCGCAACCCGTTGTGTTGCCGAAGGTCTCGCTGACATTTCGCAAGTTCTGCTGGTGACATTCAGCCGGGCCGCCACTCAGGAACTTCGTGAGCGTGCCAGGGAGAGGTTCGCCGGAGTGTCCGCCGCTCTGGTCGACCCGGAGGCGGCGAGGCGGTCGGATGATGATCTGGTGGCGTACCTCGCGACAGCTGACGACGAGGAGATCGGCGTGCGGCGTCGTCGACTCCTGCGCGCTCTCGCGGAGTTCGACGCCGGCACCATCACGACCACCCACAGTTTCTGTCAGAGGATGCTCGACGGACTCGGCATCGCCGGGGAACGCGAACCGGACACAACTTTTGTGGAGTCGGTCGACGACCTGATCAGTGAGGTCGTCTCGGATTTGTACCTCAGCCGCTACAGCCGGACGGACTCGTCTCCACCGTTTTCCACGAAGGACGCGCTGGCGATTGCCCGAAGCGCAGTCGGCGATGGTCAGGCAATTCTCGAACCCGACGGCGAGGAGGAGACCGCTCCCGGTCAGCGAGTCCTGTTCGCGGCGGCTGCTCGTCTCGAGGTCGAACGACGTAAGCGGACCAAAGGAATTCGCGACTTCAACGATCTGCTGACGCTGTTGCACGGTGTATTGACGGATCCGGAATACGGCCCCGTCGCGTGCCGTCGGGTGCGCGAAAAGTTCAAGGTCGTGCTGATCGACGAGTTCCAGGACACCGATCCGTTGCAGTGGGACATTCTGCGGTTGGCCTTCCACGGTCACACCACCCTGGTCCTGGTCGGTGATCCCAAACAAGCCATCTATGCGTTCCGCGGGGCAGAAGTCCTGAGTTATCTCGATGCGGTCAATCAGGCGGATGCGCACCAGGAGTTGACCACCAATTGGCGCAGCGATCCAGGGTTGTTGGCGGCACTCGAACACCTCTACGGCGGCGCCGCACTGGGTAACGAGGGCATCGTCGCGCATCCAGTAGAGGCTTCGCACAAGAAGTCTCGGTTGTCCGGCCCGGTGCCGATGCGTGTACGCCATCTGCCGCGTACCGGAGCCGGACCGCTCAATCGTTCGGGATTTCCGGCCGTAGGCAGACTTCGCAGTCGCGTCGCGGACGACGTCGCAGCAGACGTGGTCGGACTGCTGGGCAGCGATGCCCGCTTGGCAGTCGACGGTGATCCGCGCCCGGTCGAGCCGGGAGACGTCGCGGTATTGGTGCGCACCCACAAGCAGGTGGCGATGATTCGCGATGCCCTCGATGCCGTAGGTGTACCGTCCGTATTGACCGGCGGTTCCAGTGTTTTCGCGACACCCAGCGCAACACAGTGGCTGTGGCTGCTGCAGGCGATCGAGCAGCCACACCGGTCTGATCGCGTCCGGTTGACCGCCCTCTCTCCGATTTTCGGGCGCACCGCCGAAGAATTGGACCTCGACGGCGACAACGTCGTCGCGGAACTCGCGGGTCAACTGCGCTCATACTCCGGGTTGTTCGCGCGCGTCGGGTTCGCAGCCGTGTTCGAAAGGATCTCCGCCGAAACGAATCTGGAGAAGCGTGTACTCGCGGCCCCGTCCGGCGAACGAGATTTCACCGATCTGCGGCACGTCGCACAACTTCTCGGCCGCGTCGCCACCGAGGAAGCGTTCGGGTTGAGCGCATTGGTTCGCTGGCTCTCCGATCGGATCAAGGACCCGACGTCCGGGAGTGCCACCGACAGAAGCCGTCGCCTCGACAGCGATGCTGCCGCTGTACAAATCGCAACCGTGCACGCCACCAAAGGGCTCGAATTCCCGATCGTCTACGTCCCGTTCAGTTGGGAGAGCGTAGGCGGCTTCAACTCTCCGACGCAGTTGTTGCACGATCCGGATGGGCGCCGCATCCTCGACGTCGGTGGGCAGGAAGGCCCGGGGCACAACGCCAGAAAGACTGTTGCGGAGGCTGAAGAAGCGGGCGAAGAACTGCGGCTGCTGTACGTGGCGCTGACCCGGGCGCAGTGCCAACTCGTGCTCTGGTGGGCGCCAAGCTACGGGACCTCACGCTCGCCACTGCACCGGTTGATGCTCGGACGTACACCCGGCATCGCCGAACCTGCTCGGGTAGTGAAGGTGCTCGACGACGGTACAACCGCAGCACGACTCGCGACGTGGCCGGCAGCAGCTTCCGATGTGATCTCGGTGGAACCTGTTGGTCCACATCCACCGTCGCCCGTCCAGTGGTCCGGTGCAGCCGCGAACGTGACCGAACTGGCCGCGGCGCGTTTCGATCGAGACCTGGACACTCTCTGGCGTCGTACGTCGTACTCGGCACTGACCGCCGGAGCGCACCACGCGGTCACGAGCACCGACAGTGAGGTAGAGGATCCCGAAAAGGACGACGAGCCGGAGGATTCCGTAGACGTCGGGACCGTCACCCCCTCGCCGCTGGAGGCGTTGCCTTCACCGATGAACGGTCTTCCGGCGGGCGCCGCATTCGGCACGCTGGTGCATGAAGTGCTCGAGGTGGTGGACACTGCTGCTTCAGACCTGAGAGCGGAACTCGGTATACGCTGCGCCGAGGCGGTCTCGGTTCGGGCGGCCGAGGTCGACTCCGAAGCACTCGCGGATGCGTTGTTGCTGGTGATGCAGACTCCACTGGGATTCGGAACCTTGGCCACGATCGCGCCGAAAGATCGTCTTCCCGAACTCGATTTCGAACTCCCACTGGCCGGCGGCGACGATCCGGTGTCGATGAGTGTCACACTTCGCGGAGTGTCGGAACTGTTGAGGCACCACCTTCCCCCGGGCGACATTCTGGCGTCGTACGCCGACCATCTTGACCGTGTCGAGACGTCACCGATGCGCGGGTTCCTGACGGGCAGTATCGACGCCGTCTTGCGGATCCCGGGCCCGTCGTTCGTGATCGTCGACTACAAGACAAATCGGCTGGGCCGCGGCGATCTGACGGCTGCCAACTACACGCGTGAACTCATGGCGACGGAGATGATGCGCTCGCACTATCCCTTGCAGGCACTGCTGTATTCGGTTGCGCTGCATCGCTATCTGCGGTGGCGACTGCCCGACTACGATCCGCATCGCCATCTCGGGGGTGCGCAGTATCAATTCGTGCGTGGGATGCTCGGCCCGGACAGTCCGCCGGAATGTGGTGTATTCGAATGGAAACCGCCTGCTCAGCTGACGGTTGAACTATCGGATCTGCTGGCCGGTCTTGATGCGTCCCACACAGTAGGGGAGAAGATTCGATGACCGAGTCGCAATTGGCGCAGCGCGCCAAAGGGATCGTGCGAATCTTCAACGAAGCCGGGGTTCTGGTTGCCGCCGACGTTCATGTCGCGACGAGAGTGTGCAGCCTGGGCGGTGAACCCTCGGAAGAAGTGATGCTGGCCGCAGCGTTGGCAGTTCGGGCCGTGCGATCAGGTTCGGTGTGCCTCGATCTGCGACGGATGCGTGATGTGAGCGTCGACAATGCAACGGAAGACGAACTCACGTCGTTGCCGTGGCCCGAACCGTCGGAGATCGTTGCCGCCCTTCGCCTGAGCCCTCTGGTGATCGGCGGCAACGCCGGACCACTCAGACCACTCCGGTTGGTCGACACAGACGACGGTGAGCTTCTCTACCTCGATCGGTACTTTCTGCAGGAGCAGACGATTCGGCGAGTGCTCGACGAGCGTGCGTCCACGTGGCCGCCCGCCGACCTGAAAGCGGTCCGAACGCGCCTGGATTCGCTGTTCGTAGACGAGAACGGGCCGACCACCAGCCCTGATCGTCAACGGATAGCCGCTGCTCTCGCCGCGACACAGTGGACGACGGTCATCGCCGGTGGGCCCGGAACCGGCAAAACCCATACGGTTGCACGTATTCTCGCTCTCCTGTCGGAGGAACTGGGTTCGAATGCTCGCATCGGGCTGGCCGCACCGACGGGCAAAGCCGCAGCACGTCTGCAAGAGTCCGTACGTGAGCAGACCGCGAGCCTTGGCCTTCCCGAAGAACTAGCGGCCATGACCCTGCACCGGCTACTCGGTTGGCAGCGGGGGAGTTCGAGCCGTTTCAAATACAATGCGACCAACAGACTTCCCTACGACGTGGTCGTCGTCGACGAGACGTCGATGGTCTCCCTCACCTTGATGGCGCGCCTGCTCGAAGCGGTTCGCCCCGATGCCCGGCTACTGCTCGTCGGCGATCCCGATCAGTTGACCTCAGTCGACGCCGGCGCTGTTCTTGCTGACCTTGTCGCCCGCCCGGTAGAAGTCAGTGGAAATCCGGCGCTGACACAGTTGGTGGGTGACGATCTCACGGCCACTGGTTCCGAAGAGGCGCTGAGTGCGGATGAGCAGGATCGTCTGCGGGGCGGGATCATTCAACTCTCACGTGGGCGCCGCTTCGACGGAACCATCGCGTCGTTGGCCAGGGCAGTTCGAGCGGGAGATTCCGCTGAGGTTCTGCGCATCCTGCGTAGTGGCGATCCCGCAGTCTCCTTCCATTCTCCCGAGGATGTTGACGCATTGCGCGCCGATATCGTTGCGAGTTCAGAGGTGGTGACGAGGTCGGCCGAGGAGGGTGATGCGATCGGCGCCCTGAAAGGCCTGGAATCGCACCGCCTTCTGTGCGCGCACCGTGACGGACCGTACGGTGTCGGGCGGTGGGCGCAACAGGCGATGGAGTGGGTCGGCACGGCATCAGGGCAATTTCTGGATCCGACGAGGTGGTATCCGGGCCAACCCCTGTTGGTGACGGCCAACGACTACGAGGCCAAGATCTACAACGGGGATGCCGGGGTGATCGTGCAGCGTGAGGATGGCGTTCCTATTGCCGCATTCCAGCGGGGGAGTGATGCGTTTCTGATTCACCCGAGCCAACTCTCGTCGGTGCAGACCGTTTACGCGATGACGATTCATCGGAGCCAGGGCAGCCAGTACGACACGGTATCGGTGATGCTGCCGGCCGAGGCGTCGTCACTACTGACCCGGGAGTTGTTGTACACGGCGATCACTCGCGCCAGAAACCATGTGAGGGTAATCGGCACGGAGGATTCCGTGAGGGCGGGAGTTCAGCGACAGGTGCTCAGGGCAAGTGGGCTGCGTCGGGAGATCCGTCCGTACGACGGGCCGTGAAAGTCGGATGTTGCGGATTCTCTTGGTCATTCGTTGTATACGACGAACACCTTGCGCACGGTCTCGGTGACCGTCCACGTACCCTTCCATCCGATTGGGAAGATTGCACTCGTCCCGGCAATGAGATGTACGGGATCGCCGTCGTCCTCCTCGACGGTCATGGCGCCGGAGACGATGGTGATGATCTCGCCGCGGGTGAGGAACTCCCACCGCGACTTTCCCGGTTCGCTCTCCCAGACTCCGGATTGAATGCGGCCGTCGTCACTGGTGAACTCGACATCTGCACGAGTGATGATGTCTCCGGCGAGTGGCTCTGCACTGGGTTGGCCGAGCAGTGCTTGCTGGAAGATCCCACTTGCGCTGTTCAACTCTGCGGCACGGAAGGTAATGGTCACAATTCAATCCTGACTTTCGAAACTCATGTGAATCATCGGACTTGTCGATGATGTCGTGTGTCTGCTGGGTCGGGATAGGTTCACTTGTCGCATCTTTCGGCACTTCGCTCGTACAGATGTTGAAAGTGCGATCACCCACCACTTGGCCGGGGTTGAGGGACCCAGCTGACGCCGAAACAGGCCCGAGCCCATGACAAAACCGCCCCCGTCCGTGATTTCGAACGAGGGTGATCGGTTGTCGGGCCTTAGGTGATGGTCGTGGTCAGCGAGGTGATGAAGCGCTCGGCTGCGGCGTCGACCTCGGCGTCGGGGGTGAGCAACCTCTGCAGCAACAGTCCTCGCAGACATGCGGTTGCGATGATGCTCTGCTGCTTTGCATCCACCACTGTGAATCCTTCGCGAAGTGCTGCCGCTTCGAGGAGGTGAGCCAAGTCGTCGAGGTCGGCGGCGAAATCTTGAAATGCTTTGTGCTCGTACACCGCAAGTCCGGCCAGGTGAAAAAAGGTGCGGCTTCGATCTTCATGCTCGGCGTTCGAGTAGAAACTCCAGATCGCCCTGCACAGGGCCGCGAACCCGAGATCTTTGCCCATCGCGGCGATGACGAGGTTGTCACGGCGGCGCGCTTCCGACAGTACGGCGCTGAGGAGACCTGGTCGTGATCCGAAGTGATAGGTCAGAAGCGTGTGGTGCACGCCGAGTCGCTCCGCTACTTGGCGCATCGACAGCTTCGGACTTGGGCCGGTTTCACCGAACTCGTCGAACAGTGCCTGTAACAGTCGCTCTCGACCCTCCCCAACCGGCGATCTCACGCTACCTCCATTGACGGGTTCACCACTGTTGAGTACGGTACCGCATATCGAATTCACCAGTGTTTAGGAGAGTGGTTTCTAATGCTCGGGAGGTCCCTTTGACTGACGTATGGTTTGCCGGCGGCATGGTCGCGGATGGATCGGGTACCGACCCGGTCGAAGTCGACGTGTGCGTGAGTGGCGGCATTGTCACAGCGATCGGACAGGCGCCGTCGGGTTCGACGACAGTTGACTTGGACGGCATGCTTCTGACTCCGGGGCTGATCGATGCTCATGTCCACCTGGGTATTTCGAGTCCGATCCGAAGGCAATTCGGGTTTGAGCTCTCGGCAGCGGAACTGGCTGCGGGCATCTTCGCCACCGCGGGCGATGCCCTCGACGCGGGCTTCACCACGGTGCGAGACGTCGGTGGCATCGACGGCGGAGTCGTCGACGTTATTGCGAGCGGCAAGGTGCGTGGTCCGCGTGTCCTCTCGTGTGGTCCTGTGCAGTGCCAGACCGGTGGACACGGCTACTACGGGGCCGCATGGGAGCCGACCGAGCTGTGGAACATGCACCACATTCCAGGGCTCTGCGCCTTGTCCTTGATGTCGGGTAATGCCGACGAGCTACGACGCAACGTGCGCGAATCGTTCCGCCGAGGGGCCACATTTCTGAAACTGTGCGTCACCGGCGGTGTCGTCGGAGGCCATGACCGCCTCACCGACACACAGTTCACCGTCGAGGAAATCTCCGTGGCAGTGGAAGAAGCAGCGTCGCGCGGCACCTACGTCACGGTCCACGCGCACAACAATGCGGGCATTCGCAACGCAGTGCGGGCGGGAGTGCGGTGCGTGGAACACGGCACCGACATCGACGCGGAGACTGCCCAGTTGATGCGCGAGCATGACGTGGCTCTGGTCCCTACCTTCGCCGTGGTCGAGCAGTTGACGGACACCGAAAGCATGGACCTGGACCCTGCAATACGAGAACGTGCAGCCGGAGTGCGTCAACGCATGGCCAGAGCGCTCGCGGCCTCTCGCGCAGCAGGCCTGAGGATCGGCCTGGGCTCGGACCTCATCGGGCCGCACCAAAAGCGCCGAGGTGAGGAGTTGCGCTTGCGCGCGGAGTTGGAGTCGCCGATGCATGCACTCGTTTCGGCCACCAGCGTCAATGCCGACATTCTCGGTATCGGGAAAACCGTCGGGACTATCCGCGTCGGTATGCAGGCGGACATGGTTGCCTGGCAGCAAGACCCACTCCGAGACGCAAAGGTGTTCGCCGATCCGGACATGGCTGCTCTCGTCGTGAAGTCCGGCAATATCGTCAAGGGAGACGTTCGATGAGCGCAATGCTGCACGGATGTTTTGCAGACACGGAGTACTTCGAAATAACGGCGAAGTCGGGGCACAGCTACGGCGTCTGGGTGACCACACCCCCCGGCTACGCGGACTCCACGGATCCCTTACCGCTGATCTACGTGATGGACGGCAACTGGGCTGTAGGTCTTACCGCCCCGCTCATCGTCACGCAGGCAGACCCGTACCTGACGGTCGCCCCGTACATTCAGGTCAGTGTCGGATATGCCGGTGAGGAGGCCGCCAACTGGGCACGGCTCCGCAACCGCGATCTCGTGCCGCCTGGGGAACCGGTAGGCGAAGAAATGATGGCTACTCTTGCCGCTGCTCGCGACTCGGGTGCAATGACCCAGGAGTACGTGGACGCCTACCTCGAGGAGCTGGCAGACACCCACGGGGACGTCTTCCTCGACTTCCTGACCAACGAACTCCACCCTCGCCTGTACTCGTCGGAGCTACGTGTCAGCGAGTCCGGGCACGGACTCTTCGGGTACTCGTACGGAGGCCTTTTCGCCCTCTACGCATGGCTGCGCGACGCGCCCCCATTCGCGACCTTCGGTGCGGGTAGTCCCGGAGTTGTGAACGCTGACAGCCAGATCCACACACTGGTCGAGGCGCTGCCCGAGCGTGGCGTGGGCTCAGTTGTGCCGCAGCTGCACGTTACGCTGAACGAAGCCGAACTGACTGGACCAATTCCGATCTATCGCGGACTGTCACGCAACGTTCTCGCCGTCGTGGAGCAGTTGCATGGCAAGGGACGGTCGCAGGATGTTTCGACCGCGTTGTTGCACGAGACGCACGTTACCGGGCTGCAGGCATCGTTCCTGAGCTACTTGAAGACCTGCCATGCACGTTAGAGCTCTCCGTCCCGGAGACGATGTGCCGCTGACACGTTCTAGGGCGATTTTCCGTAGACGCCGTTGAAGGAGAAGTCGGCTGTGGGTGTCCACCACGTGGTGGACACCCACAGCCGTGTCTATTCAGTTGTCGCGGCTATCGATTCTCCAAGCCGGACAAGACTTCTAACCCATGACCGTCCCGGTCGACTCGGCATTGGGTGCCCGAAGGCGGGAGAATGCGCCGAGGTCGATTTCGAGCCCGGTGTGCATCCCGACATAGGTCAGGGGATCAGCGTCGTGATCGTGTCCAGCTTCCACTTCGTCGATGATCCTGGACATGAGGCGCCCAGCGATGGGCGCATTTTTGAATTGGTTCCCGCTGGTGCCCATGGCGACGTAGAAACCTTGTCTGTCTGTCTTGTCGTAGATCGGGGTCCAGTCAGACGCTGCGTCGTACACGCCGGCAATACCTTTCGGTTGTGAAGGGACCTCCAGGGTGGGGAAACGCCTGGCGGCGCGGAAAACCTGCGCTTCGAATCGGGCAACAGTGCGATTCGGGTTTGCGGTATCAGGATCGTCGATCCACTCGAGCGGATCGCAATCCGGTTCGGTTCCGCCGACGAGGAAACCGTTTCCAGGTTCGGCTCGCATGTAGGTTCCGAGATCCAAATCGGCGATCATCGGGCCGAGGATCTCGTTTTCGTTGTACTCAGTGGGTGCGGTGATGTGATGGACTTCCTGACGCAAGGGCCGAACCGAAACCTTGAAGTCGGACCCGACATTCGAGAGCTTGTTGAACGCTCCTGACCAGGGGCCGGCGGCGTTGACGACAATCTTGGATTTCACACTTTCCCCGTCGTCGAGCCCTAGCTGCCATGTGCCGTCAGGCAACTGCTCGACTGCCACCACACGCGTGTTGTATGCGAAAACCGCACCGTGCGAACGTGCTGCCGCAGCAAGATTCGCGGCTGCCAGTTGCGGGTCGTCGACGAACCCCGCCTGCGGTGTGTACAGCGCGCCGAGCGTGGTTTCCGCATCTGCGAAGAAGGACTCCGAGTCGACTGGCTTCGGTGGATAGTATTTACCTGCGTCGATACCGGGAATCTTTTCGACGAGTGTCGTTGCGTCCCAAAGTTGGTAGTCGATTCCGATCTTCTCGAACAGTCCAATCGTGCGCGCGTGGGGTGCGACGTCGACATCGAGCAGTGCCATCCCGCATTGCCGAAACTTCGCAAGCGCGCCGTCGACTGTCGCGTTGAGATGCTCGTTCCAGTTTTGCCAGCAATGCAGCGACTCCCAAGCCGCAGCCATACCGTCGAATGTGGAGTAGTTGAACCGGATGACCGCACTGGATGCACTGGTCGAGCCGTAGCCCGGACCACCAGACTTGTCGATGACCAGGACTTCGTAGCCTCGAGCGGCCAGTTCGTAGGCGATGGAGCTGCCGATCACTCCAGCTCCGACCACAACTGCATCGGTCTTGTCGGTAGGCACTTTCGGCCCCTCTTTCTACTGATGGCTTCGCCGGATCGAAAGCGCAGCTATTCGATCCGGCGAGCTTGGGTTCTGGTAATTCTGACGCCGTCGACTTCCTCTGGAGACCCGTATCCCGACTTCTCGGATTCGGCTCTGCCTTAATGGATTTGGTACCTGAAAGTCCAGAGGTGTCCGTCGTCCTCAACTCTCTCGTGGCGGCCATCGGAACGCTATCGACAGCTGCTCAAAAAATCACAGCCGTGGCGCGTCCGTTGTCAGAAATGTTTCGTCGAGCTGCCCCGCGTGGCAGACCAGTCTTTCGATTCCGGAATCCCTCGCCACAGAATGGGAAGTGCGATCAAAGCGATGGCGGTCGCGTAGAAGGCAGGCGACAGATCGCTTCCAGTGGCGTTGACCAGTGCTGCGCACACCAGCGGCGCAGTTCCTGCAAAGAGCGCATATGCGATGTTGTAGGGGATTGCCGTGCCGGTGAATCGAGCATGCGTCGGCATCATTTCGAGGATTACGAGCAAAGCGGACGCGAGTAGGGAAAGCGCGATGACCAGAGCAGCCAGTGCAATGGCAATCGCGAAAATGTTTCCGGTGCCGATGAGCATGTAGCTGGGCACCGAAACGAAAACTGACATCACCATGCCGATTCTGACGAGAGGTCTCCGGCCGATTCGGTCGACCGTGGCGCCGAAGAAGATGAACAGCGGGACTGCGAGAACCAAAGCGCCGGTTGTCATCAGCAGTGCCACCGTGCTCGAAACGTCGGCTGAAAGAATCAGAAATGTCGGCATGTAGCCGAGCAGCATATGAGTAACGACACCGAGCGAGGCGAAATACACGAATGACGTGAGCAGAGTCCGCCAGTGATTGCGGAACAGATCTGTGAGAGGGCGGGTTGGAAGGGAATCGTTTTCTTTCATTTCCTTGAAAGCCGGAGTTTCCTCGACCGCAAGCCTCATGAACAGTCCCACCATGGCGACAACGCCTCCGATGATGAACGGCCAACGCCATCCCCCTTCGGCAAAGGACTCAGTGCCGACCAAGCTGAATGACAAGACTGTGACCGTGGCCAAGATGCTGCCGACGAACGACGAAGAGCTGATAATCCCTGCGTACAAGCCTCGGCGGTGAGACGGCGCATGCTCGACGACGAAGGTTGCCGCTCCGGTGTATTCGCCGCCGGCCGAGAATCCTTGAACCAAGCGACAGAGCAGCAGCAACAGCGGTGCTGCAACACCGATCGAAGCGTAGGTCGGTAAGAGGCCGATAGCCGCTGTCGAGCAGCCCATGAGCGTAATTGCCAGGGACAGTGACCTCCGCCGGCCGAGGCGGTCACCCAGTCTTCCGAAGAATATGCCGCCGGCAGGTCTGGCCAAGAATGCGACTCCGTAAAGAGCGAAGGTGGCAAGCAGTGCGCCACTGCCGAACTCCGGAGGGAAGAACACTGTCGCGAGAACTGCGGCAGTGAAACCGTAGATCGTGAAATCGAACCATTCGACGATGTTGCCTGTCGCGCCGGCGATCAGCGCCCTGCGGCGCGCCGATCGACGTCCGGGTGAAGTCTCGATTTGATGCTCTACAGGAGCATTCGCTGTACCGGTCATGAAAAATTCCTCTCGGGATATGCTGAATGGCAACGGTTTTGCGACGTCACGGTGGCCGATGTCGTTCGGAGGCATGCGAAATTGAAAGAGGCCGACCGGACCCACGTTGATCGGGCGAACGGAGGTTGCGATCGATTCCGGATCAGGGACGACGCTTTCTCACGCGAGAGCGTGTCGGCTGGCTTCGGCCCACAATGCAAATCTCACGGCTGCAACGAATCTCGTCGCTTTCGTGCAACCTGTCGTTGCTGGGTATGCCTGGTCGCGGGCCGAGCGAACACGTTCCGGGTCTCATGTGCTTCGGCATGTAGCGAGCTTATGGCGCGAAAGTTAGTTGCATCACTGTCATTCGTTCAAATTGTCGCGGATGAATTTAGTCATATGTTGCAAAACGGCGAGCGTGGCTCGTACAGTTCGACCATGGCCGGAGAACTACAGCATTTGGTGGATAATACCGGGCGCCGACTGGACCGTTCCGTTGCGATCGATGATGCACAGATCCGTCTACTCGCGTACAACTCGCATGACAGTGCCGTCGATTCAGTCAGAATGAATTCCGTTCTACAGCGGAATGTTTCACGCGAGATTGTGGACTTCATCTACGCGAGTGGAGGCCGTGAAGCCCTCGATCTCTTCACTGTTCCCGTCAACGAAGGACTAGGGCTGACCCTTGGCCGGGTCGGGATGCCGATCCGGTACCGCAATGCGCTGCTGGGCTTCGTCTGGCTGTTGACTTCAGAGGGCGAAGTTGACGAGGATCAAGCCGAGGTCTTGAGGCGCACGGCTGATGCGGCGGCGATGATCCTCCACCGCGAACAGTTGCTGGACGAGTTGTCCCGAAGTCGGGAGCGGGAACTTACTCGAGACGTACTGTCTGGCGAGCGGTCGCTGCGCGAGGACGCGGCAAGCAGATTGGCTGATGAGGGCTTGATGGCTGCGGGTCCAGCAGTCGCGGTCACTATGTTGCTTCGTCCCGTGGACCGGTCGACATTGACCGAAAGAGATCGTCTGAGTGTTGCCGTCGGCGTCGATCAGCTTCGGCGGAGGCTCCCGCGGAACAGTGCAATCCAACTCGACCGCCCCGACCACAGTCTGTTGATCGTATCGGTGGCCGAACGCTCGACTCAAACCCATCTGGACTCGTTGATCGTGGCAGCCCGGGAGCGAGTCTTGTCTGAAAGTGGGCGCCAGAACATCGAATGTTGGGTTGGTATCGGTGAACCGCGAACCTCGGTTGCAGACGTGCGCGAATCCTACGAAGAGTCCAGACGCTCCGCAGATGTAGCCCAGGTCGTCAAGGTGCTCGGAAATGTTGTGCGTTATCGGGATCTCGGCGTCTACGGACTTCTGGCCGAACTGTCGGAGGATCGACTCGAGAACAGTATTCACTCAGGTTTGCAGTCCTTGCTCAGCCATGAGGACTCAAAAAGTGAGGCTCTTCTCGCGACGCTGGAGAGCTTTTTGGACAATGCCGGTGACGTAAAGCGAACGTCCGAGGCGCTCTGTGTGCATCGAGGGAGCCTGTACTATCGTTTGCGGCGAATTCAGGAGATAACACGCGCAGACTTGACAAACGGCGACGACCGGTTGGCATTGCATTTGAGTCTGAAAGTCGCGCGGTTGTTAGATCTCCGATGATCCCAACCGAGAAGAGGGGACTGCGGAAGAATCCAGCGGCTCAACGTAGTTCGGGGCTGGATCGTCAAGCGGGATGGTTCTGGGGTGGGAAAGGAAGCGCGTCGTACATCGGCCGGCGTGGGTTGGCTTGACCTGCTGAGACGTTCATACGTTTGATCGGGCACCTTCTATCCTCCTGTCGGCAGATGCGGCGGAGTGCAACTTTTTCGGGCATTGAAAGTGCAGAATCGTCCAGATGGGTGTCGAGCTGCGTGAAGAACGCGCGTTTTTGCAAACCGAAATGACGACGAATTTGGTCTGAGTTCGGTCCCCCGGTACGCAGATGTTTGCGCGCAAACTGGACAATTTGTTGCCGACTGCAAATAGGGGATTTCGCGTCCATCCCGTTGGCTCCCTTTACGATTGGATTGGATCAGATACCTGAGTCGGTGCGATTTTTACGCACCCCTTGACTGCAGGTCTGGTCTGATCTTTCCGAAATTGGAGACGCGGAGATATATGCAGTTGTTCGAGATCGTTCCCCCGAAATTGAACAAACGCGCCAGACTGGATTGTGGCCATTGATGCTGCACGTCTAGCCATTTGCTTGCTGCTGAGCTGGCTGGTCAGCGCGACACAGTATCGGTGATGTTGCCGGCCTATCGCCAAACGGTGAAATGGTTCTGCCAGGAGAACGACACGTTTTTGCCGGCATTCGAGACGACGACTCCGCGCGGATCGACTTCTGGGGGAAGGGGAACCGACCACATCATCTTTCCGTCGCGAGCCCGGATCGCGTGCATGCCGGTGTAGTCACTGAAGACGAAGTGGTCGCCATCGGTTACCCCGCTGCGAACCCAGTACGCGTCTTGCCAGGGCGTTTGCCACAACTGTCGGCCACTCTCGATGTCGAGACCCGAGATTGTGCGCGTCTCCGGCGACGTGACCAGGATTGTTTTTCCTACCACTGCGGCGATGGCGCTTCCCGTCCCGGCCATCGCGGTGTTGACGATTTGTGAACTGCGCCAAAGTTCGTCACCGGAATCCGGGTCGTAGGCGCCGTCGCCGAGAAACATCGGCAGGCCCGTCGAGGACTTACTTGGGTAGGACGACGATGAGTACGAGGGAATCGGTATCGCACGAATCGTGGATCCATTTGAAGCCAAGAGGTTTTGGGTTCCTACATAGCCTGATCTGCCTCCGACACTGGTGAGGAACAATCCGTTCCCGGCCGGGGCAAGCGAATCACCCTCGAATCTGAATCGTTCTGTGCCGGAATCCAGATCGTAGATTCGATAGCGGTACTGTGGGTCCCCGCCATCGCCCTGTTCCATCGCAATGACAGTGTCGGTGTGAGGGACCGTGTAGACGGCCCCGAACTTCTCACTTGGTTCGAAGGTGCGAACGAAGTTGGCCGTTAAGTTGGTTGTGTTGCCGCTGGCGAGAATTCGTGTTCGAATCGTTCCGTCCATCCTTTCGCCGGACGTGTACACGGTGTCTCCGGTGATGACGGCGCCATTGAGATCGAAGTCGGTTCCGAGGTCGGACATAAGAGTTCCGGTCGCGGTATCTACAAAGATCATCCGTCGATCGCCCCAGCACGCGATGATCGTGGATTCGTTCTGCTGACTGCACTGGCCGATGACTCCGCCGATTCGCGTTTTCCACAGCGGACTTCCGTCGTCGGGATTCACACCGACCAGTGTGACGGCACCGACTCCCTGACTCGACGAAGACTCGTCGGTCTTGGGAAGGGGATAAGCAGTCGCGGCCACCAGCACGTCACCGACTTGGTACGTGTTGCCGTAGCCGTAGTAGCGATCGAGGCCGGAAGGCATCGACAGCAGTACGTCGCCGGAGTTGTCCGTGAGCGTTCGAACATCGAGTTCCCAAGCTTGTTGCGGAGGATCGGAGAGGTCCACGTCGACAACGCCCTGCTCGACGATCGGACCGCCTGTCTTCTGCTTCGGCGAGGCCGCCTCACTGGAGTCGGAGAGTGCCGATACGACGATGAACGCGATCGCCACGATCAACGCCAGTCCGAGGGCGACCAGTTTCCAGTGTTCCTTCAACCGAAGCTGCATCGAAAGACCGTAACCGATCGAGCAAACTGATCGGTTCGTTTCGCGGACGGCCGGCTCGATGCCGACCTCGAAATCGATCCCACGGCCTACCGCGTCAGGGCCGGGTAGCGTTTGTCTCCGACCAAGAGACTGAGAACCGTCGCTGCGTAGTGAAACTCGGGGGGAAATTGCGGATCGTCCCTCGTTATCGCCGCCCGCTCAGGCACTCCGGGGACGCTGTGGGCCGCACCGACCAAGTATCACCGTGACATCTTCGAGCCCACCCGGTGATCGCGGCACACCGGACCCGGACCTGCACAGCCCGCGCGTGGCGGAGGTCTTCGCTCAACTCTTCGACGCCCATGCCGCCGATCTTCGTCGCTACGTGTGTGCCCGAGCCGGCGAACATCATGCCGACGACCTCGTCGCCGAGGCTTTTGCCGTCGCGATCGATCGTCGATCCACCTACGACCCTAGCCGGGCTCCCGTTCGCGCTTGGTTGTTCGGCATCACCCACACCCTGCTCAGGGCACACTTTCGCTCCCAGGATCGCGCCGAACGCGCACTCGCGCGGGTACATGGCGAACGTGCCGTGTCCGAGACTGCGCCGGAAGACCTTGTCACGGCTCGGGTGGACGCGTCCCGCCGCCTCGAGGTGATCGCGTCGGCACTCGCCGAGCTGACGGAGGACGAACGCGACGTGCTGCTCCTCTCGTCCTGGGCCCATCTCGAGCCGGCTGAGATCGCGGAGATCCTGTCCGTGCCGGCCAGCACCGTCCGGTCCAGGCTGCACCGCACACGCACTCGCCTGCGGACTTTGCTGCTCGACTCCGAAAACCTCCAACAAGCCTCGGGAGAGAACTGATGCCGAATCGTCGGACCGATCCCCTGGACGACACGTTGCTCGAACTCCGCGATGCGCTCGACAAGCCGGACGTCGACGCCTTGGCAGCGATCCGGAATCGGGTCCTCGCCGACGCGGAAGCGGCCGAAAGTTCTCCGCCGGTACCCAGTCGCAGGTTTGCTCTGCGGCGCGTGCCCGCTTCGGTCTACGCCGGTGCCGCGGTGCTCATGGCCGTCTGCTTGGCTGCGGTGCTGGTGCAGTTCGCACCTTCAGAGCAGACAGGCACTACGGGTGGTGTGTCGCTGCCGGTGCCTTCCATCGAACTCGCCTCCGCCGAACACGTCCTACAGCAAGCCGCGCGCTCTCTCGAATCGATCGAGATGATCTCCGTTCAACAGGGACCGTTTCGACTCGTCGAGGAGCACGCGTGGGTCCAACAAGAGATGGAGTACGGATCTCCCTACGAAGCAGGGCCCGACGCTCAACGCAACGGCTACACCTACCTGCTCGAAACCCGTTCGCAGCTATGGATTCCGGCAGACGAAACACAAGAATGGCTCGAGCGGCGGTCAACTGGCCAGTCGCGGTGGCTCGGCGGCACGACGCCGGAGAGTGAATCAGCTCTGTACATCGACGAAACCCGAAACGGGGAATGGCGTGCCCGCTGCGGCAGATTCTTCGACGACAATCGCGACAACATCAACTGCGTTCCGGACGACTGGGACGATCCCAACTTCTATCGGTCGCTGCCCGCTGACCCCGAGGGGTTGCTTCGATGGCTCCGCGACTACACGGCGCCGCGCGGTTCGACGCCGGAAGCGATGTTCCACATCGCGATTGAAATACTGAGAGCCTGCATGATGCCGCCTGACGTCAAAGCACAGTGGTATCGCGCGATCGCCGGAATCGATGGTGTGGAGACCGTGGAACAGACCACGCTCGACGGTCGATCCGGAATCGCACTCGGGCTCAGTGGTGTTCACGAGCGTCGCGACTTGATCATCGATCCGGGAACCGGTGAGTTCATCGGTGAACGACGGGTCGCGGGCGCAGCTCCGGAAGATCCTTGGATAGCCCCCGGCACCGTGTTGGGGACAAGTTCGATCACTGTCCGGCCGGTCGACGAATTGGGATCCGAATAGGGAACGTGCTCGGTGTGACGAAGTGTGGTGGCCTCGCACACACGAGACCACCACACCGACGGCGTCAGACGTAAGGCGAGTACGCCGGGAGATCCAACTGACCGTTGCCCGACAGTCCGATCACAATCACCTCGGGTTCGGTGACGGCGCGAGCGTGAGCGATGGCGCCGGCAACCGCGTGGGTTGATTCCGGAGCCGGGATGATCCCTTCGGCGCGGGCGAAAATCAGACCGGCCTGGAGCGCGTCGTCCTGATCGACGGCAATCGCATCCATGAGTCCGAGGTTGACCGCATGCGAGACCATCGGCGACATGCCGTGGTAGCGAAGGCCACCGGCATGGATCGCCGGGGGAACGAAGTCCTTACCCAGAGTGTGCATCTTGAGCAGCGGGGTGAGGCCGGCGACGTCACCGAAGTCGTAGCGGTACTCGCCCTGGGTGAGGGACGGGCATGCCGAAGGCTCGCAGGCGACCAGACGAGTCTTGGTGCCTTCGCGAAGGTTTCGTCCCAGGAACGGGAAGGTGAGTCCGGCGAGGTTGGAACCGCCACCGGCGCAACCGAACACGGTGTCGGGGACGGCGTCGCCGGCTTCTTCGAGCTGGACCATTGCTTCCTGACCGATCACGGTCTGGTGAAGCATGACGTGGTTCAGCACGCTACCGAGTGAGTAGTGCGTGTTCGGATCCTGCGCAGCGACCTCGACGGCCTCACTGATCGCCATACCAAGCGAGCCGGTGGTGTCGGGATGCGACTTCAACAGTGCGCGTCCGGCTTCCGTCAGGTCGGAAGGCGACGGGTGACAGATTCCGCCGTACGCCTCCATCTGGATGCGTCGGTACGGCTTCGAATCGAAGGAGGAGCGAACCTGCCACACCTCGACGTCGAGTCCGAGCAGTGCGCCCGCGAACGACAGCGACGCACCCCACTGGCCTGCACCGGTTTCGGTGGTGAGCTTGGTGGTTCCTTCGATCGCGTTGTAGTACGCCTGCGCGACAGCAGTATTCGGCTTGTGTGAACCGACCGGGCTCACGCCTTCGTACTTGTAGTAGATGCGAGCAGGTGTGCCCAGAGCGCGCTCGAGTCGGTGCGCACGGAACAGGGGAGAGGGCCTCCACATGCCGTAGATCTCGCGAACCGTCTCCGGGATCTCGATGTAGCGCTCGGTTGCGACTTCCTGCGCGATGAGGTTCATCGGGAACAGCGGCGCCAAGTCCTCGGGGCCGAGCGGCTCACGAGTGCCCGGATGCAGGTGCGGGGGAACAGGCTCGGGGAGGTCAGCCGCCAGGTTGTACCAGTGCGTCGGCACTTTCGACGGGATGGAGACGCCCAAAGGCTCGAGCGAACGGTTGAGTGGGGTGGTGGTCAACTAACTCTCCTTCGTGGATTCGGTACCTGATCTTGGCGGTCGTAGCGACGACGCGTACGGCATTTGCCGGATCGGGGATCCTGGAGAGGAGCCTGCTGGACCACCCGATATCGGTCCGGGCAGCACGCAGTTGCGGCTGACCGTCAGCGGTCGGGCCACCAGAGGTGCGCAGTGAGCAGGGTCACGAGCCGATCGTACATCGGTACTCGCGCCCTGCTCACGTCGGGCTTAGCGGAAAATCATGCACGTCGTAGTTCCGTGCGCCACCAACTTGCCGTTCTTGTCGAGGACCTTGCCCTCTGCCGTCGCGGTACGCCCGCCCACGTGAATGACGCTGCCGTGGGCTGTCAGTTCGTCACCGTCGAGAGGCACCGTGCGGATGTAGTTGAGCTTGAGTTCGAGGGTCGTGTAGCCGACGCCGGCCGGAAGCATCGTGTGTACCGCGCAGCCCATGACCGAGTCGAGCAGCGTTGCGCAGATGCCGCCGTGCACGGTGCCGAGCGGGTTGCTGAAATCGGCACGCGGGGTCAGTGCGAAGCTGACGGATCCCTCGTTGACCTCGCGCATCTCCATGCCGAGGAGGCGTCCGATGCTGGGTCGGTCGTTGACCTGCGTTCCCATCCAGCGGAGAAGTTCGAGGCCTGTCATCTGCGCCGGATCGACGGTTGCGGTTGTCTCGTCACTCATTGTTTCATCCCATCACTATGTAGGTCGTCATACATAACGTAGCGTATGAGTCGACAGGTGTACCGACGGCCGAAGGATCTGTGACATGGCAGAGCTGAGCTCACGTGATCGCATGATTCGTAGTGCGGTCGAACTGATCAGCCGCAACGGTGTCGATGCGACGTCCTTCAGCGACGTCATCAAGCACAGCGGCGCGCCCCGTGGGTCGATTTACCATCACTTCCCCGGCGGCAAGACCGAGCTGATGGTCGAAGCCGTGCGCGCGGCTGGTGCGATCATCACCAGACGAATCAGCTCGGCTGCGGCCACCGGTTCCACTGCCGACGTGATCGAAGCGGTCGGAGACATCTGGCGACTCAATCTCACGCGCTCGGACTTCGCGATCGGCTGCCCGGTGATTGCCGGCGGGTTGGCACGCGCCAGTGAGCCAGAAGTCGCGGAAGTATCGGCTGAGGTCATGCTGGGATGGCAGAAGTTGATCGAATCGCAACTTGAAACTGCGGGTTATCCTGCAGTGCAAGCAAAGTCGATGGCAAACCTGACGATCACGTCGGTCGAAGGTGCAGTGGCGGTGTGCCAGACGACTCGAAGTATCGAGCCGCTCGAACAGGTCATCGCTTCACTGCAGGGGCTCTCTCGTTCTGAGGCTTGGTCCCGCTGAGCCTTCGGGGGTTGACTTCGGCCATCAAGTATCCGTAACTTCATGTAACGGCTAATTGGGCAGGAGTAGGCGATGACACATTGGTTCGACCTCGAACCGGTCGGTGTCGATTTCTTCGACACGGCACCGCATATCTTCACGTACTCGATCGACCTCGCCGCCGAACCTGATGCCGTCTGGGCCGGTCTGACCGCCGACGAGCCTTTGTCGTGGTGCCGACTGCTCACAAAAGTGCACTACACCTCGCCGCGCCCCTACGGCGTCGGCACGCGCCGAATCGCGGAGGTGGGCGGTGGTGCGATGCAGATGCGCGAAAAGTTCATCACCTGGGACGACGAAACGCGTCGGCACTCGTTTTACGTCGAACAGTCCAATGTCCCGCTGTTCCAATCCTTCGCGGAGGACTACCGCGTCGACGAGCTCGCAGTGGGTTCGAGACTGCAGTGGAATTTTGCATTCTCGCCGCGTCCGAAGCTGTCGCTCGCGGTGCGCGGCGGGCTACCGGTCAACTCACTGATCTTCTCGAGCTTCGTGCGCGATACCAAGCGGCACTTCGGTTCTGCGCCACGCCATTGACTTTCTTCCCTTCATGCGAGAGGTATCCATGACCACACTCGGAGAATCGTTGACTTTGCCCTGTGGGCAGATACTGCGGAATCGCACGATGAAAGCTGCGCTCAGTGAGGCTCTGGGGGACCGGACTCATGGACCGTCCACCCGCTTGGAAACGCTGTACGGCCGTTGGGGCAGTGGCGGGTTCGGATTGCTCGTCACCGGCAATGTCATGGTCGATCGATCGCAGATCGCCGAACCGGGCAACGTCGTCGTCGACGACGATCGTGATGCCGAAGCGCTGACTGCCTGGGCCAAGACTGCCAAGAACGGCGGCGCCGAGATCTGGATGCAGCTGAACCACCCAGGGCGGCAATCCAACCCGATCGCCAGCAGAGGTCGACCGGTCGCACCGAGCGCGATTGCTCTGAAGATTCCGGGAATGGCGACGCCGCGAGAACTCTCGACTGCTGAGATCGAAGAGATCATCGACAAGTTCGCGGAAACCGCTCGCGTCGCCGAGTCCTCCGGCTTCGGAGGCGTGCAGATACATGCCGCCCACGGTTATCTTGTTGCGCAGTTCCTTTCGCCGTTGTCCAATCAGCGGACGGACGAGTGGGGTGGAGATCCCGAGCGTCGACGACGCTTTCTGATCGAAATCGTTCGGCGCATACGCTCGACCGTTGCTCCCGGATTCGCGGTGTCGGTCAAACTCAACTCGGCTGATTTCCAGCGCGGCGGATTCTCGGAAGACGAATCGCGAGAAGTAGTACGCGCGTTGACCGAAGAGTCGGTCGATCTCATCGAGATCAGCGGTGGCAGTTATGAATCGCCGGCCATGATGGGTAAAGCGCAGAAGCAGAGCACTCGCGATCGAGAGGCATATTTCCTCGAGTATGCCGAGACGGTTCGAGCGATTGCCGGCGACATTCCCTTGGCGGTCACCGGCGGCTTCCGCTCGCGATCGGCGATGGTCGAGGCACTCGCTTCCGGCGCCTGCGACGTGATCGGCCTCGGCCGGCCGACGATCACGATTCCCGACGCGGCAACCGTTCTCCTGGAATCGAATCGGGAACGATTGATCGTCCCGACTGTGGAGTTCGGAGCGCGGAAGTTGTTGGGGAAGGTTGCCGACATCTCGATGCTCGACGGTGCACTCGACCTGCAGTGGCACACCGATCAGTTGCATCGAATGGGCGACGGTAACGAGCCGGATCCGGCTCGGCCGTGGTGGAAAACCCTCGGGACCATGGTGAGGCGAAACGGAATCGATGCGCTTCGCCCCACCAAACGAGCGGCTTGATCAGTTCGGTGCACCGATGTTGAGTTCATCGGGATGCGCGCCGACGCGGGTACCGTCGTCGAGAGTGTCGATTTCGCTCAGATCGAGATCAGTGAGTTCGAAGTCGAATACGTCGATGTTCTGAGCGATCCGGGCGTCATGCACTGATTTCGGGATGACGATCAGGCCGTTCTGCAGGTGCCAACGGATCAGGACCTGCGCGGCAGTCTTGCTGTGGCGGTCACCGATTCGAGTGATGATCGGATCGGTGAGCAGCGTGTTGGGCTTCGATGCCTTACCCCAACCCGCGTTGCTGGTACCGCCGAGTGGGCTCCACGATTCGACCTTGATTCCGTGCTCGGCGGCCTTGTCGCGGATCGCGTGCTGCGTGAGGTGCGGATGCAGTTCCACTTGATCGACTGCCGGCAACAATCCGCCGCGATCGACGAGAAGCTGCAGATGATGCGGCTCGAAGTTGCACACCCCGATTGCCTTCGCGCGGCCCGATTCCGCGATCTTTTCGAGCGCGTCCCAAGTGCGGAGGAGTCGGTCGTTGTCCTGCAGTGGCCAGTGGATCAGATACAGATCGACGTAATCGACGCCCAGCTTGTCGATGCTGCTGTCGAAAGCCTTCAACGCCGGCTCGTAGCCCTGATCTGCATTCCACAGCTTCGTGGTGAGGAATATGTCCTCTCGCGCGACGGACGAGTTGGCGATACCTCGTCCGACGCCCTCTTCGTTCCCATATGCGGCAGCGGTGTCGATGTGCCGGTAGCCGGCGTCGTCGAGAGCGAACCGCACTGCATGCTCGGTTTCGTCGTTGGTGGCCTGCCAGACTCCGAGGCCGAGTTGCGGGATCGTGGTTCCGGAATTCAGCGTGATGTCAGGATTGCTCATGGATCAAGGCTAGCGATCTCGAGCTTTCCTTGCCTGGGTCAGAGCCGCCTGGGTCAGAGAGTCGTAGCCGAGTACCCATGCGCCGCTGCAACACTGTCGGACAGGAGCAGGCCGTCGTGTGTGCTCAGTCCTGACCCCAGGCCGGGAACTGTCGCGACCGCGTCCTTCCACCCCTTGTCTGCCAATGCGACGACGTACGGAAGCGTCGCGTTGGTGAGCGCGTACGTCGACGTCCGGGGGACGGCTCCGGGCATGTTCGCAACGCAGTAGAAGACGGAACCGTGAACCTGGTACGTCGGGTCGGCGTGCGTGGTCGCGTGCGAATCCTCGAAGCAGCCGCCCTGGTCGATGGCGATGTCGACCAGTACAGATCCCGGCTTCATGCGCGCAACCAGGCTGTTGGAGACGAGGGTCGGCGCCTTCGCCCCGGGGACCAGCACTGCGTCGATGACGAGGTCGGCGTCGAGTACTGCCTGTTCCAGTTCGAGGCTGTTGGACGTGATGGTCTTGACCTGGCCGTGGTACAGCTCGTCGATTTCCCGCAGGCGCGCGATCGACAGATCGAGAACGGTGACGTCGGCCTGCATGCCGTAGGCCACGGCGATGGCGTTTTTGCCGGAGACTCCCGCACCGATCACCACGACCTTGGCGGGGCGCACTCCGGGGACGCCGCCCATCAGCACTCCGCGTCCGCCGCCGTGACGCATCAAGTGGTAGGCGCCGGCCTGCGGCGCAAGGCGTCCGGCTACTTCGCTCATCGGTGCGAGAAGGGGCAGTGAACCGTCGGAACCGACAACGGTTTCGTAGGCGATGGAAGTGGTCTTCGAAGCCAGGAGTGCGTCGGTGCATTCCTTCGACGCCGCCAGGTGCAGGTAGGTGAAGAGCACCTGATCCTTACGGAGTCGCGAATACTCTTCTGCAATAGGTTCTTTGACCTTCAGGAGCAGATCTGCGTCTGTCCAGACCTGATCGGCGGACCCGAGGATCTGCGCGCCCGCGGCCTTGAAATCCTCGTCACTGAACGAGGAGCCGACGCCTGCGCCCGTTTCGATGACGACCTCGTGCCCTCGGCCGACCAGTTCGTGGACGCCTGCTGGGCTGATAGCCACGCGGTACTCGTGGTTTTTGATTTCGCGGGGGATTCCGACCTTCATGACACGGCTCCGAACTGAGTCTGTTGTTTCTTCGAATGGCAGGTGCCAAGCATGAAGTTTCGTCGTCAGATAGTGAAGAGAAGTGAAGATAATTCTCTAGGCTGTATTCATGGTGCGCGAAAGTTCAAAAATCGGTATTCAGACGGCCGCCTCGCCGAAGCATGTTCGGGCTGCCGTGAAGTTGGACGAGGTCGACCGGGTTCTGCTCGAAGAGCTGGCGAAAGACGCGAGGATTCCGAACAATGCGCTGGCCGCGATCGCGGGAATTGCGCCGTCGACATGCCTCGGCCGTGTGCGCGCCTTGGTGGACAACGGCGTGATCAGGGGATTTCACGCGGACATCGACCCCGCCGCTCTCGGAATGGATCTGCAGGCGATGATCGCAGTTCGACTGCAGGCCAACGCACGGTCGCACCTCAACCGGCTCGGCGACGATTTCGCCAAGCTGGACTCGGTGCTCAACGTGTACTTCGTTGCCGGTGTCGACGACTACATGCTGCACGTCGCAACGACGGATTCGGCGCAGTTGCGTGACTTCGTCGTCAACAATCTCTCGGCACATCCAGCGGTTGCTGCGACCGAGACGATTCTGATCTTCGAACACGTCAGGCCTCGAGGCGGTACTGCCTGATTAGTTCTCACCTGATGGCGGGTCGACGCCCGGACCAGGCGTTCTCGAGGAGTTCGCTCAGGCCCGGCGGGGTGATCTCACGCGGGTTCGGATACGCGGCGGAGGTGGCGAGTTCGACTGCATTTTCGATTTGATCGTGACTCATTCCCAGTTCTCGCAGAGTGGTCGGTCCGCCGCACGCGGTGACGAGGTCGAAAACGCCGGTAGCGGCATCGGATGCGCCCAGAGCAGTCGCTATTCGCGACATCACATCCGGGACAGCAGGCGCGTTGAATGCCATCGCGTGGGGGAGGACAACGGTGTGGGTGGGAGCATGCGGCAAACCGAAGCTGCCACCGAGGGTGTGGCACAACTTGTGATGAAGCCCCATACCGACTGTGCCCAAGCAAGTTCCGGCCAACCAGGCCGCTTGTAGTAGTTCGGCCCTACCTTCCAGATTTTTCGGATCATCGACAATGCTCGGCAGCGCACGGGCGATCCCGGAGATCGCCTCGATCGCCATCAAGTCCGTGATCGGGTTGGACTCGATGGAGTACAAAGCTTCAACCGCATGCGCCATCGCGTTGACGGCGCTGGTGACGGTGGTATCCAGCGGCAGATCGAGAGTGAGGTCGACGTCGTAGATGACGGTTTCGGGTCTGATGTGGGGAGAGGAGCGAGTTGTCTTGCGTCCGTTCTCTGTTTCACCCAACACCGGAGTGACTTCTGATCCCGCGTACGTTGTCGGAACGACGATCTGATCGAACCCCGCTCGTAGTGCCAGTGCCTTGGACAACCCGGTTGCCGAACCGCCGCCGATCGCGACGACCGTGTCGACGTGATGGTTCTCGGCAAGTCTCAGCGCGGCTGTCGTGACTTCGATCGGAGTATGCATCACAGCGCCGTCGAAGCGGACCACCGCCATGTCGCCGAGAGATTCGGTCACGGCGGCGGCAACCGCGTCGAGTCGACGACTTGCCAGCACCATCACTCGGCTACGGCCGAGCCGCCGCACTTCTTCGGCGATCGTATCGATCATCCCTTGGCCGAAGACAATTCGAGCCGGTGAAGCGTCGTACGAGAAGGGCTTCATGTCATCCCTGCGAAACGGTGGCGTGCATTTCCCAGACGATGACCTCTGCCCCGGTATCGGAGCTGAGCTGCTGACCTCCACCGCCGGATACTCGCACCGCGTCACCTTGTTCGAGCACTCCGACGCCTTCCATGGCGGCCTGACCGTCGGCGACAAAAACATGCAGGAACGGTGCGTCCGGCAGGGTCACAGGTTGTCCGGGTTGCAGACGCGCAACGTGCATCGCGGCGTACTTGTTCTTGATCCGGATTGCCGAGTGATCGGCGTACGCGTCCATGCCCGACGCGACGGGAACCAGTCCACCGGCAAGCAATTCGGCGTCGATCTCCAACTGCTCGTATCCGGGCGTGATTCCGGCCTCGTCGGGGACGACCCACATCTGGATGAAGTGAACCGGGTCGCTGTGCTTGTCGGAATGCGCACCCGCCACGTCACCGAGTCGCCACGAATCGTTCTTCTCCGAATGCAGGATTCCCGTTCCAGCGCTCATCCGCTGGGCGAGACCGGGGTAGATGACGCCCGAATGCCCCATCGAATCCTGATGTACGAGAGAACCTCTCAGTACCCAGGTGACGATCTCCATGTCCTGGTGCGGGTGGGTGTCGAATCCCATTCCGGGCGTGACGATGTCGTCGTTGTTGACCAGGAGAAGACCGTGGTGAGTGTTCTTCGGGTCGTAGTGATTGCTGAACGAGAACGAGTGCTTCGAGTCCAGCCAGCCGGCATTGGACTTGAAGCGATCCCCGGATCGACGGATATCGAGGTTCGGCTGCGACAGAGTGGAGGTCATGGTGTGCCTTCCGAATGGTGTGGGGGAGAGCAAGTTTTCAGAGGACGTGATTGCCGTACATCTCGCCGAGAGGGTCGGCGATCAGCTCGAGTCGAGCGCCGTCGGGATCGCGGAAGTACAACGAGACCTCGCTGTGCTCGATCAGTTCGACGCCGGCCTCGGTCAGTTGGGTGCGCAGCTTCGCCCACTTGGCAGGTTCGACGCTGATCGCGATGTGGTGGAGGCCGCCGAGTACTTCTTGGTACGGGCCCACGTCGAGACCCGGGAAGTCGAAGAAGGCCAGAAGGTTGCCATTGCCGATGTCGAAGAAGAAGTGCGACGACCCGGGATAGTCACGGTTCTCGATCAACTCGGTGAGTGGGAATCCGAGGAGATCCTGGTAGAACTTCACGGTTCGTTCGACGTCACTGCTGATCAGGGCCGTATGGTGCAGGCCGCGTGCGGTCGATGCGGGTCGTTTGTCGGCGGGGAGCAGATGTCGATCCCTGATCTCGGCCCGGCGTTCCTCGAACTGCACTGCGTTGTCGAACTGCACTGCGTTGTTGTCGCTCATGGCGCCCGCCTCTCGGTTGAACCTTCTCTTCGAACAGGTAGTTGACTGATCAACTACATTGAGAATAGATCATTTGATTTCGTTGTCAACTACTTCGGATATGCTGGTGTCATGGAATCGACGCGGTGGTTGAGCGACACGGAGCAAACGGCCTGGCGGGCTTACCTGGACTCGACCCGACTGCTCCAGCGTGTTCTCGATCAGCAGTTGGTGCGAGACTCCGATATTTCGTTCAAGGACTTCGAACTGTTGGTTGCTCTATCCGAAGCGCCTGGGCGGCAACTGCGCATGAGTGAGCTCGCCGATGCTGTGATGGCGACCCGAAGTGGTGTGACCAGGGCCGTCAATCGGCTGGTCGGTGCCGGTTGGGTGCGCAGGGTCGAGTGTGTCGACGACAAGAGGGGCGCTAATGCGGAGCTGACCGACCAGGGTGCCGAGAAATTGGCGTCGGCAAGCCCGGCGCATGTAGCCGCAGTACGGGAGAGCATGTTCGATCTGCTGAGCCCGCGAGATGTCGAGCGGCTGAGTGTGGTCTTCGGCGAGATGCGTCGGCACCTTCTCGATGCCCAGTCAGGTAATTGACAGAGCAACTGTCCATGTCATGTAGTTGGTGAGGGCTGCGAACGGACTGCCATCATGGTCTGGTGACCCGCATTCGTATGTTCGCAACCGACCTCGACGGCACCCTGCTGCGCTCCGACCGAACGATTTCGACGCGCACCGCGCAGGCCATGGAGAACGCGCGGCTGGCGGGTATCGAAGTTGTGTGGGCGACGGCCCGCGCCCGGCATTCGGTACACACTTTGGCGAACTCGTGCGGATTTCGCGGTAAAGCTGTGTGTGCCAACGGAGCTGTGATTCTCGACCTCGCCGACGGGACTCCGGAGATCGTCGACACCGTCTCGATCGAGATGTCCTTGGCTGCAACGGCTATGGAGCAAGTTCGGGCGCTGGTTCCGGGCGTCGTGTTCGCGAATGTCGGACCCACGCAATTCTTTGCCGAGCCGGAGTACGCCGCTCTGTGCGAATTCGCGGACCATCACCGGCACCTGCACGAGATGGTGCTCGCCGATACCCTGCCGCTGGACGTGGAGCCGATGGTCAAGATCGTGGCCCGGCATGCGGAAGTTCCCAGCGCCGACCTGTACCGAACAGCGGTCGCTGCGGGCATCGAGGGCGTGGAGTTGACCCACTCCGGCGCCCCGTACATGGAAATGGCCGCGGCGGGCGTCTCGAAGGCCAGCGCTCTCGCGCAGTTGTGCGCGATCGACGGCATCGACGCGTTGGAAGTCGCCGCAGCCGGTGACGCCTTCAACGATGTTGCCATGCTGACCTGGGCTGGAACGGCTCTGGTGCCAGCCAACGCCAGAACTGAGGTCATTGAGCTCGCCGACCGAATTTTGCCCACGAACGACGAGGACGGCGTGGCGAGCTACCTCGAAGAGTTGGTTGCGGGGCGCTAGTTCAGCTGCTGACGGCCTTGGGTCCGGTGCCGATACCGACTCCGCAGTCCGTCATGAATTCGGAGAAGACGCGGTCGAAGCGATCCGGGTAGTCAAGGTGCGGGAAATGTCCGGCGCGCTTGAAGATCTCCACCCGCCCCAGCGGTAGTTCGGCGCGAGCGTTCTCGGTGTGGGCGTTGGGGATGATGGTGTCCTCCTCACCCCACACCAGTAGTGCCTGCAGATTCTTGAAGTTGGCGAAATGCGGAGTGGCATTGACGGTTTGACCGTTGTAATTGATGACCGATCGTGCCGTCGCCAGAAATGCCTGACGTGTCGACGCGTCCGATACCGAAGCGAAGCTCTTACGAGCCTCGCTCGCGCTGGCACCGAGCTTGAACAGGCCGATCTTGTTGAAAAGTCCGAGCGCTTTGTCGGTCACGTCGGTCAGCGTCCTCGACGCGAGGACGGGAAGTACCAGTTCGCTGCCGGGCAGTGTCGCCGCGCGTAGGAGTGGGCTCACCTCGGGGCCGAGTCCACCGCTGGCTACCAGGCACAGCCGCTCCACCCGGTCGGGGAACAGATACAGCGTCTGCATCGCGATCCCACCACCGAGGGAGTGGCCGACCAGGGTGGCCGACGGAATGTCGAGGGCTTCGAGGAGGTCACGCACAGTGGCGGCGTGAGCACTGAGTGAATAGTCGCCGGCAGGCTTGTCCGACGCACCGTGTCCGAAGAGATCAGGGGCGATCACGCGGTAATGACGCGAGAGCGTCTCGATCTGCGGTTCCCAGTTGGAGTGCGCGCCCAGCAGGCCGTGAATGAGCACCACGACGGGGCCACTGCCTTGGTCGACGTATTTGAGCTGGTCGCCGTGCAATACAACCGTCTGTAATTGGTCGGTTGCCATGATTGAACCTTTCGGAGCCGCCAGTGTCTGTGGCTGCTCGCGTGTTGTCGGACCGCACCCGCCCCGACGCGGATCCACGGGTATTTGTGACCGGGAGTAACCCCAGTTCCCTCAGTATGCCCATCGAGGGGGTCGATGTCGTGGCCATCGGGCGTGTTGTGACGAACCGTGAGCCGTCGGCTGAGGGGAGACGTACAACTCACCGCCGCGTGTCGGTGCCGTTGATCAGGTGAAATCGACCAGTTTGCCGAAGGTGAGGTTGATGTCCCACGGTGTGACGCCCCACGTCTCGATCGCTGAAACCGCGAAGATTCCGGCAGCCTCGATGGTGTCCTGTGAGGCTGGTGCCGACACCGAAACGCCGGTTTGGTCGCTCGGAACCTCCGGCCAGACGCCTGTGCCCACGGGTGCGGGGTTTGCCTCCATGACTGCGTTGGCCAGGCCCGATTCGTCGACGGTCGTGAAGAGGCAGTTCGGCTCGTGCGGAGAATCCCACCCGCCGAGTTCCGCGAGCCAGAATTCGCCGCGTCCAGCAGCGGAGATCGCGATGGAGGCGAGTACCGATTCGAGATCTTCCCAAGCGTCGCCGGTCGGGGCCGACGCCTCGGTGAGCTTGAACGGTGCGGCGAGGGCAGTGCTGTCCGGGGAAGTGAAGCGCGGCTGCACAGTGAGGGCCTGGGTCTGAGTATCCAAAAACGCAACTTCTCGGAACTTGTTGTCCGGCAGAGCAGTACGAGCTACGAGGCCGCGTCCAAGCAGGGCGCCGAGCGCGGCGGGATCGTCGACGCTCCACAAGCGGGTCTCGTCCTCGGACCAGGTGCGAATCATTCCGTCGACGACAGGACTGATCAGCACGGGCTCGAGGTTTGTACTGCCTGTTGATTCGCTCACCGCTGGCTCCCCACCGCACGTCGTACCGTCGGACGGGTTCCGGGCGGCCAGACAAGTATGCCGCCTCGCTGCTGTGCGCCTTTATTAACCGCCGGGGGTTAATAAAGGCGCACAGCAGGGGATCACATATGCGTGCCGCCGTCGATGCGGATTTCCGTTCCGGTGACAAACGAGCCGTCCTCGGAAGCGAGCATCGCGATCACACCGGCGACCGCGGACGGGGGCGCGAAACCCTCACCGATTGCCGGGGCCAGCTTGCCGAGCAGCGTGAAGTCGATGTCGGCCGGGAAACCGGGATCGGACGTCATGCCCGACGCGATGCTGCCGGGTGCGACGGCCACGGCGCGAAGACCCTGCTTGCTGTACTCGAGTGCAAGTGCGTGCGTAAAGGATTGGATTCCACCCTTCGACGCCGCATATGCCGTCATGTACGGGTGGGCGAAGGTCGCCGAGGTGGAACTGAAGTTGACCACGACGCCTGCTCCGCTTTCGAGCAGTGCCGGCAGGGACTCCCTCGTCATGAGGAATGTTCCGGTGAGGTTGACCCCGATGACGGTGTTCCAGAAATCGAGTGTCATCTCGTGGGTGTGTGCGGAGCGCAGAATGCCCGCCGCATTGACCAGCACGTCGAGCCCGCCCAGAGCCTTGATCGCAGCGCCGACCTGTTCGCGAACAGACTCTTCGCTGGAGATGTCGACCTTCACCGTGGTGAGGCGATCGGAGTGGCCGGCGTCCTTCGCGGCGTTCAGCGTCTGTTCGAGGCCGGTCTCGGAAATGTCGGCGGCGACGACGGTGCCTCCTTCTGCCAGGATGCGGGCAACGGTGGCCTGGCCGATTCCGGACCCTGCGCCGCTGATGAGGACGCGCTTGTCGTCGAATCGATTCACGAGAAAACTCCGGTCTGTGAGATGGACAGCTGTCTGGTGACCGATTCTGCGTGATCCAGCCGCATAAATCTGCGGTTCATTCCACTGACTGGGCAGCATCGGTGCTTGTTCGCCCGGGATTGCGAGCGAACAAGCACCGATGTGTCTTAGAGACCCGCGGCCTGAGCGAGGCTCGGCAGGTAGGTGCTCGGCTGTCCGAAGAGCTGAGCGCTGCCGTGTGCACGCTTGAAGTACAGCTGAGCGTCGTGCTCCCAGGTGATTGCGATTCCGCCGTGCAACTGAACTGCTTCGGAGGTGATCTGCTGCAAAGCTTCCGAGCAGTAGACCTTCGCCACTGCCGCGTCGTCCGCCGACTGCGTCGCCACGGCGGCGTACGTCATCGACCGCGCCGTCTCGACCAACGTGTACATGTCGGCCATCCGGTGCTTGAGGGCTTGGAAAGAACCGATCGCGCGACCGAACTGCTTGCGCGACTTGGTGTATTCCACGGTCTGTTCGACGATCGCTGCGGCCGCTCCGACCTGTTCAGCGGACAACGCGATCAGAACGACGGTTCGGATGCGATCGACCAGATCTTCGGACCACTCCAGTGGCCGACCACGAACACCGGAGAACGTGACCTCCGCCAGCGTTCGCGTCGGATCCATGGTGGGGACGCGTCGGCGGGAGACGCCCTCGGCCGCGGGATCTACTTCGTAGAAGCCGTCGGCCGTGAGAACGAGCAGGGTGTCAGCGACGTGTCCGTCGAGGACGTACGACGCCGTGCCGGTCAACGCATCCTCGGTTGCCTCGACGCCGAAGGTGCTCCAACCCGCAGCCCCTGCCCAGCACAGGGCGAGCGTGCTCTCGCCGGACGCGACACCGGGCAGCAGTCGCGAGCATGCGTCGTTGTCACCGGCAAGCAGCAGTGCCTGTGCGGCAAGAATCGCCGAACCCAGCATCGGTGAGGGGGTCAGCGTGCGGCCCAGTTCCTCCTGGACCACATGTACCTCGCCCAAACCTGCTCCGACGCCGTCGAACTCCTCCGGAATCGCCAGCGCGGCGACGCCGATCTGCTCGCACAGCTTGCTCCACAACGCGGCGTCGTAGCCGATCTCTGTGGTGATGGCAGCGCGGACGGCCGCGGAGTCGGAATGCTTGCTCAGCAGATCGCGTACCGACGCACGTAGCGCTGCCTGGTCTTCGGTGTCGATGCTCATGATGCAACCAGCGCTTCGACGACGCGCGCACGATGCTCGGACGGTGTGCCCCAGGCGGTGAGCAATGCTCGTACCTTGGTGAGCCACAGTGAGAGATCGTGTTCCATCGTGTAGCCGATGGCGCCGTGAACCTGGAGTCCGACGCGGGCGGCCTTGTAAGCAGCATCCCCGCACGCGACCTTGGCGGCGGAAATGTCACGCGAGGCGTCGGCCGACTGATCGCGAACCGACAGAGCGGCACCGTGGAGCAGGGGTCGAGCCATTTCGAGCGAAACGGCAACTTCTGCCAGGTGGTGCTTCATTGCCTGGAACTGTCCGATGACCTTGCCGAACTGCTTGCGCTGCTTCGCGTATTCGGTGGTGACCTCGAGCAGTGTCTGGCCGAGACCTTGCAACTGCGCGGCAGTGGCAAGAGCGCCCATGTCGAAGGCTGCGGAGAAGTCGGCGGAGCCCAGCGATTCGCCGGCGGAAACCTCGTAGAGCTTGCGGGAGAGATCCACCGATGCCTTGGCTTCGCCAGGGACGCCGAGTGAGACGGTGCCGTCCTGCGCGAGTAGAACCAGATCGACCGCATTGGCGTCGAGCGCGAACGGTGTGCGC
Source organism: Rhodococcus sp. UFZ-B548 (assembly GCF_903819475.1). Lineage (NCBI taxonomy): Bacteria > Bacillati > Actinomycetota > Actinomycetes > Mycobacteriales > Nocardiaceae > Rhodococcus > Rhodococcus sp. UFZ-B548. Next base: position 37,850 of record NZ_CAIJDS010000004.1, on the reverse strand, counting down.
GGGGGAGCGGCGACGGTTGCCAGCGAACCCTCGGCGAGAGCAGAGAGACGTTCCGGTGCAACGGAAGCCAGGAGCGTCGGTGCTACTGCGATGGTCTCGACGACCGGTCCGGGTACTGCGTGCCGACCGAGCTGTTCGAGTGCAACGACCAGGTCCACGGCGTCGGCGCCGAGTCCGTCGTGTTCTTCGGATATGACGAGGCCGTTGACGCCGGTCTCGGCAAGGCGCTGCCAGAGCTTCTTGCCCGGCTCGGTGTCACCGTCGTTCCACGAACGGATGACGGAGGGCATGTCGGACTTGGTCAGCAGTGCATCGATGCTTGCAGCGAAGTCCTGGTGGGAGGAGTCGAGCGCGAATCTCATCGGTCCGCCTTCGGTAGGCCGAGCAGACGCTCAGCGATGACGTTTTTCTGAATCTCGTTGGTGCCTGCGTAGATCGGGCCGGACAGGGAGAACAGGTATCCGTCCATCCAGTTGTCGGCCAGCTCGGCTTCAGGGCCCTGCAGTTCGAGAGCAGTCTCGTGAGTGGCGATATCCCACTCGGACCAGAAGACCTTGTTGATCGAGGACTCGGCGCCGAGTTGCCCTCCGTCAGCGAGACGGGTGACGGTACCGAATGTGTTGAGCTGGTAGGCGCGAGCGCCGATCCAGGCGTCGGCAACCTGGTTACGCAGAGCGCTGTCGTCGGTTCGTCCGCTGGACTTGTACAGCTCGAGCAGTCGGTCGACGGTGGCGAGGAAGCGGCCGGGGCTGCGCAGCGAGAGACCACGCTCGTTGCTCGCGGTGCTCATCGCGACGCGCCAACCTTCGTTGACGTTGCCGATCACACCCGACTCACCAGGGTTGGCCGGGTCGTCCGGCACGAAGACGTCTTCGAGGAAGATCTCGGCGAAGCCGGGCTCGCCGTCGAGTTGATCGATCGGGCGAACGGTGACGCCCTTCGAGCGCAGGTCGAACATGAAATACGTGATGCCCTTGTGGCGCTGCGCATCCGGATCGGAGCGGAACAAGCCGAAGCCCCAGTCTGCGTAGCTTGCGCGTGAGCTCCACGTCTTCTGACCGTTGAGCAGCCAGCCCCCGTCGACCTTCTTCGCACTCGAACGCAGGCTAGCGAGGTCGGAACCGGATTCGGGCTCGGACCAGGCTTGGGCCCAGATGTCGTCGGCACGAGCCATGCGCGGCATGATCCGAGCCAACTGCTCGGCATTTGCATGCTCGAACAGTGTGGGAGCCAACAAGAAGATGCCGTTCTGGCTTACGCGCCCGGGCGCGCCCGAGCGGTAGTACTCCTCCTCGAAGATGACCCATTCGAGCAGGGACGCATCGCGTCCGCCGAGTTCCTTGGGCCAGGAGACGACGGCGTAGCCGGCGTCGGCGAGAGTGTGCTCCCACTGACGGTGCTCTTCGAAGCCTTCGGCGGTATCCATCGACTTCAGGGGAGTGGCGGGCACATTCGCCTCCAGGAACGAGCGAACCTCGTCACGGAATGCGGTTGTGGCGTCGTCGAATACGAGATCCACTAGTTTGTTCCTTCCTGCGGTGCGCGAGCACTGGCAGCCATGGCTTTGGCGTCGAGACCACCAAGCGAGTCTTTGCCGACCTCGGCGTTGTGAGCGTGAGCGAAGTGATGCAGACCGAAGACGGAGTCGATGCCGTTGCGCATCCCCATCTGATCCTCGCACTGGTTGACGGCCTTTTTGGTCAAAGCCAGTCCGAAGCGCGGCATCTCGGCGATACGCCCGGCGAGCTCGAACGTCTCCTTTTCGAGATCCTTGCGGGCGACGACGCGATTGACCATGCCGATTTCGTAGGCGCGTTGCGCGGTGAATCGATCGCCGGTGAAGAGCATTTCCTTCGCGAAACGTGAACCGACCATCCACGGGTGCGCGAAGTATTCGACGCCGGGGATGCCCATGCGGACAACGGGATCGGAGAAGAAGGCGTCGTCGGCCGCGACGATCATGTCGCAGACCCATGCGAGCATGAGCCCACCGGCAATGCAGGCGCCTTGGACCATCGCGATGGTGGGCTTGGGGATCTCCCGCCAACGGCGGCACATGCCCAGGTAGACCTCCATCTCGCGGGCGAAACGCTGGTCACCGCCTGGCTTGTCGACGTGATCCCACCACATGGTGGCCTTGTTCTCGTACTCGACGTGATGGTCGCGTCCAGGAGTTCCCAGGTCGTGTCCGGCGCTGAAGTGAGGTCCGTTGCCTGCCAGGACGATCACCTTCACGTCGTCGTCCTCGACGGCGCGCTGGAATGCCGCGTCGAGGGCGTACGTGACCACCGAGTTCTGGGCGTTGCGGTAGTCGGGTCGATTCAAGGTCACGACGGCGACCGAGTCACGAACCTCGTAGGTCACGACGTCGGCTTCGAAGGGAACGGTCATGATTGTTCCTCGCGCAGAACCGTTTTGAGGACCTTGCCCGAAGGGTTACGGGGCAGGTGATCTACGAAGCGCACCTCGCGGGGCACCTTGAAGCCTGCGATCTTCTCCTTGAGGAAAGCGATCACCGACTCTTCGGTGAGGCCGGCACCGTCGAGCTGGGCGATGTAGACGCGGCCCACCTCTCCCATCCGGTGATCGGGGATGCCGATGGCAGCAGACTCGTGGACGCCGGGCAGGCGAGCCAACATACCCTCGATCTCGGCGGGGTAGACGTTGAATCCGCCGCTGACGTACATGTCTTTCAGGCGGTCGGTGATGTCGAGATAGCCACGCTCGTCGAGGGTTCCGACGTCTCCGGTGTGCAGCCAGCCGTCGGCGTCGATTGCCTTGGCGGTGGATTCGGGGTCGTCGAGGTATCCGAGCATGACGTTCGGTCCACGAAGCAGGATCTCACCCTGGTCGCCGATCTTGACCTCGAAATCGGCTGTCGCGCGGCCGGAACTGGTGGAGACGGTGACCGGGTCGTCGTCGGTGCGGCACATGGTCGCGACCACTGCCTCGGTCAGACCGTATGCCGTGAGGACGGCGTCGAAAAGCTCTGCCTGCATGCGCTCGACGAGAGCAACCGGCACGGGTGCTGCGCCGGTGATCGCGATGCGGAGCGAGGACAGATCGTATTCGCTGCGGCGGGGGTGATCGAGGATGGTCTGGTAGATCGTCGGGGCGCCAGGCAGGATGCTGATCTTTTCGCTGTTGACCAGGGCAAGAGTGTCGTCGATGTTGAAGACGGACACCGGCACGATCGTCGCACCATTCAGCAGGCAGACCAGGATTCCGGCCTTGTACCCGAAAGTGTGGAAGAACGGGCTGATGATGAGGAAGTTGTCGTCGGCGGTGACCTCGGCGCATTCACCCCACGACTTCGCGACAGCGATGGACTGACGATGAGCGGTGATCGCACCCTTGCTGCGTCCCGTGGTGCCGGAGGTGAAGAGGATGTCGCTGACGTCGTCTGGCTGCACCTTCGCAGCACGCGCATCGGCTTCGGTGCGGGCGGCGTCGGTGGCGAGCGCGAGGAAGTCCTCGAACTCGATGACGCCGTCACGGTCGTCGTCCCCGTCGATCGGTACCTGGATGACGGTCGGGATCGACAGGTCCGGGTTGGCGTCGAGCAACTGCTGATAGCGATCGGCCTTGAGGAACGTGCCGACGACCACCAAGGCCGCGGCGTCGACGCGCTCGATGATGTCGAGAGCTTCGGTGCCGGTGTATCGAGTGTTGATCGGGATGATGGCCGCGCCGGCATATTGAGCGCCGAGCAGGGCGATCACCCAGTGGTACGTGTTGGGCGACCAGATGACGACGCGATCGCCTGCCTTCACCCCACGGTTGATCAGCGCGCCGGCGAAATCGCGGACACGTTGATGTAGCTGTGCGAAGGTCAGTCGGGTGTCGCCATCGGCGATAGCCGCGCGCTCACCGAACTCCTCGGCGGCCCGGATGAGGGCTGATGGGATGGTTCTCGGTTGTTCGGTCACTGGACTCCTACCTGACACGCTACCTAGCAAGTGCTTGGTAGGTTATCTTACATATGTGGACCAGAGCGAGAGCCCGGACGGGCAGATGACGGACGACGAGTTTGCGGCCACGGTCGCGCAGTGGTTGGCCGAGAACTTGACGGGCAAATTTGCCCAGCTCAAGGGTAAGGGCGGCCCCGGCAGTGAGCACGAGTTCTTCGAGCAACGACTCGAGTGGGACAAGCACCTCGCAGCCGCAGGGTGGACGTGCCTCGGGTGGCCGAAGGAGTTCGGCGGGCGGGGAGCAAGCATCTCTCAGCAGGTCATCTTCCATCAGGAGTACGCGAAGGCCGGTGCGCCCGCTCGCGTCAGCCACATCGGTGAAGAGCTGCTCGGCCCGACGCTGATCGCGTACGGAACCGACGAGCAGAAGCGCCGATTCCTTCCTGGCATCAACACGGTCAGCGAACTGTGGTCGCAGGGCTACTCCGAGCCTGGCGCCGGTTCAGACCTCGCGAACGTCTCCACCACCGCACGCCTCGAAGACGGCAAGTGGATCATCAACGGCCAGAAGGTGTGGACCTCACTGGCTCACGTCGCGCAGTGGTGCTTCGTGGTCTGCCGCACCGAGGTGGGCTCCAAGCGTCATCAGGGCTTGAGCTTCCTGCTGGTCCCGTTGGATCAGCCTGGTGTGACAGTTCGGCCCATCCAGCAGCTCACCGGTACGTCGGAGTTCAACGAGGTCTTCTTCGACGACGCCGTCACCGACGCCGATCTGGTGGTCGGGGAACCTGGCGAGGGCTGGAAGATCGCGATGGGGCTGCTCACCTTCGAGCGCGGGGTATCGACGCTCGGACAGCAGATCGGATTCGCTCGCGAGCTCCAGGGCGTCGTCGACCTGGCGAAGGCCAATGGCAGTGACCAGGATCCGCACATTCGCGAGAAGATCGCTCGCGCCTGGGTCGGACTGCGCGTGATGCGCGCCCACGCGATGCGTACTCTCGACGCGGTCGACGCCGGAACCGGTGGCGGAGAAGCGTCCGTCGCAAAACTGTTGTGGGCCAACTGGCATCGTGACCTGGGACAGCTGGCGATGGACGTGCAGGGTGCGTCGTCGTTGGTTGCACCGTGGGCGGATTCCGAAGGCAATGCCTCGGACATCACCGACCCCGAGCATCTCGAACTCGACGAGTGGCAGCGCCTCTTCCTCTTCACCCGCGCCGACACGATTTACGGCGGCTCCAACGAAATTCAGCGCAACATCATTTCCGAGCGCGTGCTCGGTCTTCCCCGAGAGGCTCGTTAATGTCTGACACCAAAGCCGCGTCCCCGCTTTCCGTTGCGCCCGAGGAAACCCCGGGCCACGGACTGCTCGCGGGCAAGAAGGCGATCATCACCGCCGCAGCCGGAACCGGCATCGGCTTCTCTACCGCGCGCCGGGTGCTTCTCGAGGGCGGCGACGTTCTCGTCTCCGACTTCCACGAGCGTCGGCTCGGCGAGACGGTGGAGAAGCTGAAGGCCGAGTTTCCCGGCCAGCAGGTCGAGTCCATCATCTGCGACGTCTCCAGCACCGAGCAGGTCGACGCGTTGTTCGTCGGCGCGGCCGAGAAGTTGGGACGCATCGACATCGTCGTCAACAACGCGGGCCTGGGCGGCGAGACACCCGTCGTCGACATGACGGACGATCAGTGGGATCGCGTTCTCGACATCACCCTCAACAGCACCTTCCGTTCGACGCGTGCCGCGCTGCGGTACTTCAAGAGCGTTCCGCACGGCGGTGTTCTGGTGAACAACGCGTCCGTTCTCGGTTGGCGGGCGCAGCATTCCCAGGCTCACTACGCCGCAGCCAAGGCGGGCGTCATGGCACTGACTCGGTGCAGCGCTATCGAAGCCGCGGAGTACGGGGTTCGTATCAACGCGGTCTCGCCCTCCATCGCGCGTCACGCGTTTTTGGCGAAGGTCACCAGTGAGGAACTGCTCGACCAGTTGGCTTCCGGTGAGGCCTACGGCCGCGCCGCGGAGGTCTGGGAGATCGCAACGGTCATCGCGATGCTCGCCAGCGATTACTCCACCTACATGACCGGCGAGATCGTCTCCGTTTCTTCGCAGAGGGCCTAGCGTCCCCGTGCGCGGTTAAGGAGTCCCCGGACTCGCTGACCGCGCACAGGGGAAGGCCCTGGATAGGATTGAATACATGACGCCACCTCGAAATTCCGACGAATCAAACGGCAAGTCCGGGCGCCGCGACGAGCTGCTCGAGATCGCGGCGGGGCTGTTCGCCGATCGCGGAGTGCGCGCGACGACCGTCCGCGACATCGCCGACGCCGCCGGGATCCTGTCCGGCAGCCTGTATCACCATTTCGATTCCAAAGAGTCGATGGTCGACGAGATCCTGCACCAGTTCCTCGACGAACTCTTCGGAAAATACCGCGAGATCGTCGCGGCGGGGTTGGACAGTCGCGCGACGCTCGAAGCGCTGGTGGTGACTTCCTACGAGGCCATCGACGCCTCACATTCGGCTGTGGCGATCTACCAGGACGAGGTCAAACACCTCGTCGGGAACGAGCGCTTCGCTTACCTGGCCGAGCGCAACACCGAATTCCGGGACCTGTGGGTCGGCGTCCTCGAAGCCGGCGTCGCGGACGGGACCTTCCGTTCCGACATCGACGTCGAATTGGTCTTCCGATTCATGAGAGACACCGTGTGGGTCGCGGTTCGCTGGTACCGCCCGGGTGGATCCCTGTCGGCTCACGCCGTCGCGGCTCAATATCTCGCGATCGTGCTCGACGGGCTCTCCGATCCGGCTACAACTTCAGACGCTATTGCTGAATCAACTTCAAGAACTATTGCTGCACAACGAAACTAGGAGCTAACGCTATGTCCGAGGTTTACATCGTCGACGCCATTCGCACACCGATCGGCAAGAGGGGCGGCGCGCTGTCCGGCGTGCACCCCATCGATCTCGGTGCGCACGTCGTCAAGGCACTGGTCGAGCGCACCGGTATCGACCCCAGTGACGTCGACGACGTGATCTTCGGTTGCGTCGACGCCATCGGCGGCCAGGCCGGCAACATCGCCCGTATGTCCTGGCTCGCAGCGGGATTCCCGGAGCACGTTCCGGGTGTGACGGTCGACCGTCAGTGTGGTTCGAGCCAGCAGGCAGTGCACTTCGGCGCTCAGGCCATCCTGTCGGGCACCGCGGATCTGATCGTTGCCGGCGGCGTTCAGAACATGAGCCAGATTCCGATCTCGGCAGCGATGATCGTCGGTCAGCAGTACGGATTCGACACGCCGACTTCGGGTTCGGTCGGTTGGACCGAGCGTTACGGTGACCAGGAAGTGTCGCAGTTCAAGGGCGCCGAAATGATCGCCGAGAAGTGGGACATCAGCCGCGAAGAGCTCGAGAAGTGGGCCCTGCAGAGCCATGAGCGTGCCAAGGCTGCAATCGCCGCGGGTCGCTTCGACAACGAGATCGTCGCCATGGGCGACGCGACCGTCGACGAAGGACCCCGCGAGACCAGCCTCGAAAAGATGGCGACGCTCAAGGTTCTCGTCGAAGACGGCCGCATGACCGCAGCGGTGGCCAGCCAGATCTCCGACGGTGCGAGTGCGCTGCTGCTGGCGTCGGCGGAAGCGGTGGAGAAGTACAACCTCAAGCCCCGCGCCCGGATTCATCACCTCAGCGCTCGCGGCGACGACCCGATCTTCATGCTCAGTGCGCCGATCCCGGCCACGAAGCATGCTCTCGCGAAGGCCGGTCTGAGCATCGAGGACATCGACATCGTCGAGATCAACGAAGCTTTTGCCCCGGTCGTCCTGGCCTGGATCAAGGAGATCGGCGCAGATCCGGCCAAGGTCAACGTCAACGGCGGCGCGATCGCACTCGGTCACCCGCTCGGCGCGACCGGCACCAAGCTGATGGCGACACTGCTCAACGAACTCGAGCGCACGGGCGGCCGTTACGGCCTGCTGACCATCTGTGAAGGTGGCGGCACCGCAAACGCGACGATTATCGAGCGGCTCTGACGCCTTGCTGTGCGCCTTTATTAACCGCCGGCGGTTAATAAAGGCGCACAGCAGTTAGTTGTTCGGCGCATCCGCAACCTTGATATCGAAGTTCGCACTTTCACCGTCAACGCTGGTCACGGTAGCTGTGACGTCGTATTCGGTGCCCTGCTCGGTCAGGATGCACGTGATCGATGCGCCGACTTCTGCGTCGAGGTTCTCCGGACACGTCACGTCGTCAGGTGGCTCGCCGATCTTCTCGGCGAGTTGAGTGGAGATCTGACTTGCGACTTCGGACTTGTCCACTTGCGGCGTCCCGACGCTTGCCGAGCAAGCTCCCGTGGCCAATGCCGCCGAGAGCAAGACGATTCCAACTGCAGGCCTCTTTGTCATGTGAACTCCCAGGGTGCGCCGGTGCTCGCTGCTGCCACCTCAGGGATTACCGCATTCGGGACTGTTCAACCGACTTACTCGACGCCGTTTGCCGAGCTCAGCGTCGGCGGACCGTCAAGTTGAAGCCTTCGGGCATCAGGGTGAGCCGTTCGGCCACCTTCAACTCGTAGTCCGGATCGGCTTCGATCGTATATTTTTGCAAGATGGTGCCCAACACGAGGACCGCTTCGTGAATGGCGAATTGTCTTCCGATGCAGGCGCGTTCACCTGTTCCGAACGGCTTGTACACGTGCGCCGGCCTGGCCTTGATGTTGGCAGGCAGGAAGCGATCCGGATCGAAAGCCTCGGGATCGTTGCCCCACACGGGATCGCGATGAAGTGACGGGATGAGCACGAGCATCCAATCGCCCTTTTTCATCGGATACTTGCCGACGAGCGTGGTGTCTTCGAGCGCCGCACGGCCGTAGGCGGGAGCGGTCGGCCACAGACGCAATGATTCGTCGAGGACGCGTCGTACGTATCGAAGTTTCGCGATCTTCTCGAAGGCGGGCTCTTCGCCCTCCCAGACCTTGTCGACCTCGGCTTGGGCCTTGGCCAGCACGTCAGGGTTTCGTGACAGGTAGTACAGCGCGAACGACAGCGCGCCGGAGGTGGTTTCGTGTCCCGCGACGAGGAAGGTCACGACCTGATGGCGGATGTTCAGTTCGTCGATACGGTTGGGATCGTTTTCGCGTGCCGCCCGCAGCATCAGTTCGAGAAGATCTTCCGGCCCCGGTTCGGTACTTGTCCGCCGGGCACGGATCACCTCGTCCACAACCTCGGCCATGTACGCCTTGCGGACCTCGTCACGTTGATCGGCCCGACGTGCGAGGACTCGCCCCAGGGCCGTCGACTTCAAGAACGTCGTGCGTTGTGAATGGGAGAGAGCGCCGACCATCGCCTTGACGAACGGGTGCTGCTCTTCACGTTCGAAAGAGTCGAACGAGTAGCTGAATCCAGTGCGTCCGATGGTCTCCAACGTCAGCTTGGTCATGTCTGCCGAGACGTCGATGGGGGAGTCGCTGTCACGACTGTCCCAATGATCGACCAGCTCGCCGGCCACGTCGAGCATGGTGCGGTGGTACGAGCGCATCGCAGTCTGGCTGAACGCCGGGGCCAGGAGATTGTGCGCCTTGCCCCAGTTGGGTTCGTGGTTGTACGCAGTGAACAGTCCGTCGCCGCCGATTCCGCGGAGTGCTTTGACTCCAGGCGCAAGGTGCTTCGCGAACCGGGACTCGTCGGACAGTTCTGCCACCATGTCCGCGCCCGAGGCGAAGACGAAGCGATTTCCCAGGACATTTCTCTCGAAGATCGGGCCGAGTTCGCGCCCGATGCTCACGGAGTTCTGCAGCGGCGTCCGGATATTGATCCCGAGGACGTCCCCGAGGACTGGCAGGCGCCATGCCGGATGCGGAATCCGAGCATCGGTCGTCGCCTCTGGAGTGGTGTCGACGCTCATGGTGTGTCCCCCGGGTGAGATCGCTTACTGAATTGGTGTCTAGTACGCAAAGTACGCCTTACTGAATCGGTGTCAAGTAGTAATCTGACTTGTCTATGGTCGCACCACGAAAACGCCTGGACCGAGAGCGGCGGCGCACGCAGTTGCTCGACATCGGCGCGCAACTTTTTGCCGATCGTTCGTACGAGGACGTCTGGATCGAAGAGGTCGCCGAGATTGCGGGCGTCTCGCGTGGGTTGATGTACCACTACTTCCCGACCAAGCGAGACTTCTTCGCCGCAATCGTCGAGCGCGAATCGCAGCACCTGCTCGAGGTGACCGCACCGGACGCGACGCTACCGGTGCGCGAACAGGTGGCGGCCGGGTTGGACGCCTACTTCGCGTACGTGAAGTCGCACAGCAGGGGAGTGCGCGCCATCAACGTCGGGACGCTCTCGGCCGAGGCCGGTATTCGAGCGATTGTCGAACGCGAACTCGAACAGCAGCAGATTCGAATCCTCGACGCACTGGAATTCGAGGGCGAAAGAAGACAGCTCGCTGCCGTTGCAGTTCGGGGATGGATCGCATTCGTCCGGGCTGTCTGCCTCGACTGGCTCGATCAACCTTCGATACCGCAGGAAGAGTTGAGAGTGATTTGTCTGCGGACCCTCTCCGGAGCGTTGGGCATCGACCTCGAAACGTGAAATGCCGACCGCGCGGGAGCGGCCGGCATTTCACGGACAAGTCTGATCAGTCGAGCGTCGAATAGAGATCGTCCCAGCCCTTGGCTACGTACATGTTGGTGTAGATGGATCCGTAGTACGTACTGCCGTGCAGAACGGTGACGTTCCCGGCCTGCACAGCCGGAAGTCGTTGCCACAACTTGTTGTCCGAGAGCTGATCGAAGGTGGTGTCGCTGCTGTCGGTGACGGATACCATGAACGCGTCGCAATCGCGAAGGCAATCCATCTCCTCGATGCTCAGTCGCCCCTGATTGTCGAAACCGGTTGTGTTCAATGTTCTTCCACCGATGTCGGCGAGCGTCATGTCGGTGGGTTGGCGATTCTTCTTACCGGTTTCCTCCGACACGGGCAGGCTGTCGATGTAGATCGTGGCCTTGTCCGGACTGTAGGACAAACTCGCGACGGTCTTTTCCGCGATCGCCGAAGCGTGTCGAGAGCGGATGTCGGTGATCAGAGCGTCATAGTCGGTGATCAGGCGATCCATGGTGGGTGTTCGGCCCAACCAATCGGAGAGTCGCGTGAGATTTTCTCGCCACGTCTGCTTTGATTCGGTTGTCAGGACAGGAGCGATGGCTTGGAGTTTTGCAGCGGGCCAGTACTCGTTGTCGGCGTTGACGCAGATGATGAGATCGGGTGCGAGTCCGAGGATCTGCTCCAGATTGGGCTTGTCGCTGAGGTATTCGGCCGAGCCGTCGACGGGGACCCACTCGGTGGCGGGCGAGATGTTGTATCCGAAGACCGGTAGTTCCAGGGCAATGGCGAGCTCGAGGTCGGTGCGGGCGTCGACGGCCAAGACCCGCTTGGGGTTGGTCGGTATGTCGTAAGTTCCCAACGGTGTGGTGACGGTGCGCATTTGAGTGTCGTCAGTTGTACCCGAACCGTCACTGGAACTGCAGGACGACAGAATTGTTGCTACTGCTGCCATCCCGGCTCCGATGCCGAATTGGCGGCGGGTCAGTGCGTCGACTAGCTCTTGCCAGGCGCGTTCGTCCAGCACGGTAGGTGTGGTGGTCAGCATTTTTCGATACCCTTCGGTCTGAGTCCGTATCGATCGTAGGGTCGGCGATACCAGATCACCTATATCGAAAACCGCCTGATATTAGTCGATTTCGGCCATTGTCCGTGACTTGCGGGTGATCGTTGCGCCGAAGGCAGCGGCGAGCGGGAACATGAGAACGCCGTACACCGCAGCCGGCACTGCCAATTGCACGTTGTTCAGGAGACTGACGGCGATGGTGATCGCCAACGTGCTGTTGTGGATGCCGATTTCCATGGAACTGGCGATTGCCTGACGATCCTCGATGCCGAATATCCGGGGAACGACGTAACCGATCGATAGGCTCAGTAGGCAGAACAAGGCAGCGACGACGCCGATGTCGACGAGATAGTCCGCGATGTTCTCGCGCTCGGAAACAACCGTTCCGACGATCACCAGTGCCAGAACCACCGCGGATCCGATGCGGACGGGCTTGTCCATCCGCTCGGCAAAGGCGCTCGAGCGCAACCGAACCCACATTCCGAGGGCGACAGGAATCAATACGACCGCAAAGACCTGAAGCACCTTCGTGAACTGAAGCCCGAGAGTGCCGTCCGCGTCCTCGGGTTCGAAGTAACCCAACGCGAAGTTGGTGATCAGGGGGAGAGTGACCACCGCTATCACCGAATTGACCGCAGTCAGTGTCACATTGAGAGCAACATCGCCGCGGAACAGATGGCTGAACAGGTTTGCCGTCGTGCCGCCCGGTGATGCGGCGAGGAGCATCATGCCGACCGCGAGCAGTGGGTCGAGGTCGAACAATGTGACCAATCCGAAGGCCGCGGCCGGGAGCAACAACAACTGACAGATCAGGGCGATCGAAACGGCCTTCGGCGCTTTTGCCACGCGGGCGAAATCTCCGACCGTCAGGGAAAGCCCGAGGCCGAACATGATGATGGCGAGTGCGGCGGGTAGGCCGACGGAGGTGAGTGCAGAGTCCATGAGTTAGTGGCTACTTCCAGTCACTGGGGGAATTTCACTGAAACTACCGTGATGCCCGGATCTGCGTGGCAGTTTGGATACATTGGTGTATCGAACCGTGACGGCGTCGGTGAGCAGGGTTATCGTCGAATTATGTGCAGAAACATCACTGAACTTCGTGGACTCGAGCCCGCTGCTACGCCCGAGGAGATCGAGGCCGCCTCTCGCCAATACGTACGTAAGGTGAGTGGAATAGCCAAGGTGTCCGACGCGAACCGAGACGCTTTCGAACAGGCGGTGCGTGAGGTGACCGAAACGACGACGCGCCTGCTCAGCGCATTGCCGCCTCGCAGACAGCCACCTCAGACCGTCCCGCCGTTGCGTCGTCCGGAAGTGCAGGCGCGGATCGCTGCTCGTTCGTCCTGACCCGAGTGGATCTCACAGATATCGACATATGGGACGTCGAACCGTTGGATCAGCTGTCAGCTGGGCTGGAGGGCGTTCTGGTCGCTCATCGTGTCCGCGACATCCGGCGACGGCTGGATACGCTGCGCAAAGAGGCCGTCGCCGACGACTTGCATATTCGTCAGGACGGAACCGTTTCTGCCGTTGCGCCCATCGCCGACGGTCACCCGCTCCACGTGCATGCCCAGTTGCTCGAGGTCGCGGTGCGAGAACTGATCGGTGAGGCACTGCTGGTCAGCGCGGATCTTCATCATGCGTTGTCTCTGCGGTCTCAGGTCGGCACCGACCTCCGTGACAAAGCTGTGCGTGTGGGGGAGGAGTGGCGAGCGTTCAGCCCTGATCGGCAGCGTCAGATGTTGCGTCATGCACCCGGCCTGATCGCCAACCTCGATGGAATTCCTTCTGCGGTTCGCAGTCCTGCCAATCTCGATCGAATTCAATCGGAACGAGCACGGCTGCAAGATGATTCAGTCCGAATCTCGCAAGAACTCCACCGTGAGTTCTTCGGCGGCAGACTGAGTAACACAGGGGCGGGCCAGTGGTACGCCGAACGCAAACTCGAGGATCTGGACGCGCTCGACGAGTTGTTTCGCACCGAAACTTGTCGACGGTTACTGCTCATGGACATGCGCTCGGGTGAACGCGGCTTCGCGGCAATCGCGATCGGTGATCCGGACACAGCGGATCACATCTCCGTGACGATTCCCGGACTGAACACCAACGTCAAGGACTCGATGCGCGGAATGGTCGGCGAGGCAACACGATTGCGAGCCGAGGCGATGCGCCAACTCGAACTGGCCGGCCGAAAGGAGAGCGTGGCCACCATCGCCTGGATCGGATACGACGCGCCACAGGTGATCGGGCCGGGAAAGTTCGACATCGGTCGGGCCAGCTTCGACGTAAGTCGATCGTCCAAGGCAGGCATAGCCGCCGACGCATTGGGTAGCTTCTTTCACGGTCTTCGTGCTGCGTCGGTCAACGACCGAGTCCATATCACCGCGTTGGGCCACTCCTACGGATCGCTTGCGACTTCTCTTGCGCTGCAACGCGGGGCAAGCGCAGCGGTCGACGACGTGGTGTTCTACGGTTCACCCGGCGTGCGGGCCAAGGTGGAGTCGGACCTCGGTATCGCCGACCGCCACGTCTACGTCATGAAAGCGGAAGGCGACAGTATCGCGGGGTTCGGCCGTTTCGGTGGCGATCCGACACGCACCGAGTTCCACCGATTGTCCACGGCCGAGGGGATCACCCCGGACGGTGTCAAGCACGAGCGGGCTTTCGGTCATGCGGAGTACGCGAGAACCGGGGACAACGGAGAACTGCGGATGTCGGGTTACAACCTCGCGGTTGTGGTTGCCGGACTGCCGGAGTTGGCCGTTGTGGCCTGACCTGCTGCCTTGCTCTAACGATTCATCGCACCGGGGGCGGGCTGATGGTCTGGTGTCCTCCGGGCGGAGGCTTGGAAGGAGACGAAACCCCGCCCGAGGCGCTCGCGCGCGAATTGGACGAGGAGATCGGCTTGCGTGACTGCGGCGCCGCCACCCATGTGTGGCATGAGGAGATCCGTGATCTGACGATATTGCCGGGTTGGGACGGTGCGATCAACGACTACTTCCTCGTGCCGGTGGCGGCCGCACAATGGTCGAGAAGTGTTCGGGCCACGCGATTTACCCGACCGGTTTGCACGCCTGGTCAAGGATGGATCATCGAGTTAGCTGGAACATTTTGTTCGGGCACCATGAGGGCCGCGAGGCATCGCCGTATTCGAGCATTTCGGCATCGAAACACGGCTAAACTGGGGTTATGGAGCACTACGTGCGCAAGGAGCCCATCCCGTACGCGTCTACGGCTGCGCCGGTCAGTTCTCACAACCGGTTGGCAAGGACGGCCCAAAAACTGTGGATGGCTCTCCGAGGGCTGATGCGTGATCGGAAGGCGAGTCAGTACACCTCGCTCGCACCGCGTCATCCCGACGGATCACGTACCGCCGTAATGTCTTTCAACAGCAGCGGCGGAGGGGCTGGATCGGGCGGGGCATGAAGGTCGCTGGTACGACGCTGCCCGGGGTCCGTCGAATTCTCGACGAACACCGGGCAGCGACGCACTACTTGGGCTGGGCTCAGCGGAGGTACTGTCCGCAAACCGGCCACGCGCCGGCACCCTGACCGGCAAGGACGTTTTCCGCGACGCGGACCTGTTCTGCCTGGCTGGCGTTGGCGGCACTGCCGGCTCCGCCGTAGGCTTCCCACGTGCTCTGGCTGAACTGGAGCCCGCCGTAGTAGCCGTTTCCGGTGTTCGCGGCCCAGTTGCCCGAAGATTCGCATTCTGCGACACCCGACCAGTCGTGGGTGGCTGCGGATGCGGTGCCGGCGCTCAGTCCGAGGGCTCCGGCTGCGAGGGCTCCGGCTGCGGCGACAGAGGCAAGGGCACGGGTAACGGTGGTCTTGGTCATTTTTGGTAAATCCTCTCGAGTCCCGCCGACGGAGGACGGTGACCGTCTCAGCTCCGCTCCCACCACTAGGAATGTTGTCGAGTCCGAACCGCGGGGTGGGACGGGCGGTGGCGATTCGGTAATGCCCGGTTGATCGGGCTGTCACCAACCATAAGAGATGATTACGGATTGGTCACGGGTCGGCGTGTCGACGCATGTTTGTGCAACAGAAATGCATCAAAGAGTGTTTTCCCAGGTCGCGTGGCGATATGCCACCTCGCTCGGCGTTACATAATCGAGATAAAGTGTGATGCAAGTCACTGGAAAAGCGTCTTGATGGCGTCGATATGTGGCGAATGTGGCGCTCGATCGGCCGGTTTTGTCGATGTTCCGGCCCCAGTTCTGGTCACACAGGAGGCTGTGTCGAACCGCGATCTGTTGTCGACCGACCGCCCCGATTTACCTGTGGGGCAGCAGAATTGAAAACGAATTACGCGCTGCTGGCTCAGACGAGATTCTTGCTCGCCTTGATCCGACGACGGATGTCGCGCATCTGAATGGTGTTGCCGGCCCGACGAACGGAGCGTGGAATGAACCTGTTGACGAACGACACGAAAATGAAGAGGTGTTCGAACCGGCGGCGGTCGTCTTCGGTCCACTCGAGGTCGAGTTGGTCGCGGTAGATCGGTGGAAGGAATCCGACCGTCAGGAACCGCAACAAGTTTCGGAACACCAGGCGTATCGGCCAAGCGATCATCTGTAGATTGACCAGGTCGATCAGATACTGCTTGGTGCGTTCGTCGATCACGACGCGTTCGCAACCGAGGTTCCAGTAGCGCTCGAAATCTGCGCGTGTGGCCGGCCACATCTCTTCGGTGACCTGCAGTGTCGTTCCCAAAGTTGATGCGGACTGATAGAACGACTCCGCCTGTTCTTCCGACATCTTGCCGTGCAACAACTGATGACTGTCTTCGAAACCGATGAACAGGCAAGCAGCAACCCATAATTGGAGTTCGCGATTGAAGGCGTTGTACTTGACCGGGCTGTTCGCATCCGACTTCACATGTCGGTGTACCGAATTCACGGCCTCGCGGTAGGCCTTTCGCTCTTCCGCGTTGCCCAGGATCGCGACCGTCAGGTACTGCGTTGTGGTTCGTGCGCGCTTCCACGGATGCGCTGTCAGAGCACCAGATTCGACCTTGCTCTCCATGACGCCGTACGCCACCTCGGGCCAACCGAGTTGCAGGATGACGTTGGCAGCGGCTCCGGCGAACGACCAGAAATCGAGTGCGTCGGTGATGTGTGCGGGTTTACGTGCCCACCGCCTACGCTCCGCCGTGATGGTGATGCGTGTCTGATCGGTCCGAAGAGACGACTCGGACTTTTCCGAATCCAGGTAGTGAGTGGGCATGGATCTTCCTCCGCGCGTGGTGAGTTACTTGGTCTCGACGTTGCTCACGAGCCACCGGTCGTCCGAGCGGACCAGGGACACGACCATGCGGTACTTCTGTGTGTTTCCCTCTGGCGCTGCGACATTCTTCGCTTGTTGGTCGACGAACACGAGCACCTTGGCCGACGAATTGTCCAGCGATTCGATGCCGACGTCTGTCGCCGTTGCGCTCGCCTGGCCTTGCCCCCCGGCGACGACTTCGCGCAGTGAATCGACCATCGTTCGGTAGGTGCCGGCAAACTCGTCGGTCGACATCGAGGCGATGCTGTCTTTGTTGGCATCGAGGTTCTGATAGTCGAAGGAGGACATGATGGTCGAGTAATCCCGCGCGGTGTCCAAAGCCTCCTGCCGCAGCGTGTCTTCCTGATTCGCCGAGTACATCTGGAATCCGAGCACCACCAATGCTGCGACCAGCGCTACCGCTATGAGTGAGATCAGTGCGTTGCGTGGCTCCTTGAGGCGGCGAAGTAGCGACGGAGAAGTCGGATGTTCGGCCACCTCGGCTTCAGCCTCGTCGAGTAGTGCGTTGTCACCGTGTGCCATTTCCCAGTCCTTCCAACATCAATCTCCAGTAGTTCAGGGCGTCGACTCCGGTGGGGACGAGAATCGGATCTGCGACGACGGGCGGTCCGATCGGCGTACCGGGGACCGTCGAGTTCTGCAATCCGAGGTCGTTCGGGCGGGGAGCATTCTGTGCTCCGCGTTGGACGAGGTCGTCGGCGGGGGGACAGTACATCGCCAGACTTGGACTGGTGGGAGACAGATCGCCGACCTCACGCCTAGGGGTGTCGTAGTTACAGACCGGCCCCTGTGTGGCAACCAAGGCAAAGTCGGCGCGATCGCCTTTGACGATGGATGCCAGTTTGGCGAGACCTTCAGGAATCGTGACAAGTCCGGTTTCGAGGGCGTCTGTGCGGTCGGAGATGATCGGTGCGACAGTGACGAGATTGGCCAGGACCGCTCCGAAAGTGTTGTGGTACTTGTCGAACAACTGTTGAGCGCTGTTCAGGGCGGCGGGCGAATGATCGGTGAGGTAGATCAGCACCGGAGCGTTGGATTCGAGTTGTTCGGTGAAGTTCTTGGCAGCTGCCATTCCTCGGACGAACGAATCCGATTGTGTCGCCATGGAGTCCACCAACGTGGAGGTTCGCGACAGCAGCGCGGCGAGTTCGGCAGACTGGTCGTTCAACTGCGCGGACATGGTCCCACCGTTGTCGATCATCGTCGCCAAGCTCGGGCCGAGCCCGTTGAACGAATTTCCCAGTTCGGTCCCGATGTCGCTGATCGCTTGCGGATCAATCCCTTCCAGGACACCGGACGCCTGAAGCATCAACTGGCTCATCTGGACCGGTTGCTGATCCGCGGGCATGGCGATTTCGTCGCCGTCCCGAAGATACGGGCCGTGGTCTGTGTTGGGATAGATGTCGACATTCTGAATTCCGGCTGCGGTCCCCATCGTCACCTTGGCGACGCTGTCGGTAGGTATCTCGGTGTTGTCGTTGAGTGAGAGTTCCACCCGAGCCGAGCGGGTGCCTGCGTCGAGTTCGACTTCACTCACTTTCCCCACCTGTACGCCGCGATACGTGACGACCGTGCCCTTGGTCAGCCCGAAGGCGTCGGACATGTTGGCGTGCAGCCGGATTTGGCCACCGAAACCCTGAGGGCCGACCACGTAGACAATTCCGAAAGGGATTACCACAGCAGCGATCAGAGCGAACAGGACAAGTTGAACAAGCGCAAGGCGACTCAACGCAGACCTCCCTGAAGTAGATCGGTGAGAGTTCCCGCCGGTGCGATCGATTGGCCGGCCATCCCGCCGCTCCAGAGCTTGTCGATCGTTCCCGGAATATCCAGGGCGCCGTCGAAAACGAGGTAGTCACCTTGGACTGCACTGGTGAAGTTCTCGAGCAATCCGTTCATATTCGCCAGTGTCTGACCGATCTCCGAGTTGAACGAATCCAGAGTCCCGACAACGGTCGACGCATCGTGCAGCATCGCGTCGAGGCCGTCGGTTGACGAGTCGAGGATGGTGTTTGCGTTGGTGGCGAGCTGAACGGTCGAGTTCAACAGGCTTGCAATCTGATCCTTCTGTCCCACGAGAATCGACACCACCTGTGGAACGGAATCGAGGTAGTTGTCGACAACTACGCGTTGGCCGGCCAGTTGGGAGGAGACCCGGGCAGCGAGGTCGACGGCCTCGTCGAACTCGCTGCGGTGACTGCTTGCCTCTGCCATGAGCGAGGTCAGGGTGTCGGTCAGAGAACGAACTTCACCGGAGCGCCCGGAAAACGCGGTGTTCAGCTCGCGCACCACGGTATCGAGTTGATCGATGCCGCTTCCGGTCAGAACCGTACCGAGCGTGGCAAGCGCACTTTCGACTTGCGGACCGATCTCGGTGCGAGACTCCGGAATTGTGTCGCCGTCGCTGAGCATCGAGCCGGACGGAACCTCCGGCACCAATAGTCTGATGAACGGGTTGCCCAGTGCGGACGGGAGTTCGACGGATGCTTCGACGTTGTTCGGCAACGGCGTCGCGGCGTCCAGACTCAGCGTCACATCGGCTCCGACGACGTCGGCGGACAGCGCGGATACTCGACCGATGACTTTCTGGCCGCTGCGGACGTCTGCCCCCAACACCAGGCCGTCGGCGCCGGCCAGCTGCAGCGCCACGTTGTACGCATCACCGTCGGCCGAACGACCCAGGGGTAGGTCTTGAATGCCTGCGCTACAGCCGCCGAAGGCGAACACGGCCGCAGAACCCACACCGATGATCACGATACCGGCGACTATTCGAACCGATTGCCGCGTCAATTGCCACCTCCGGGGACGGCTCCGCCGGAAATCGCGGAGGCGATTCCGAGCGGATCAGAAGTGCTGAGGGGGAAGGAAATCGGATTCGTGAACCCGGCTCCGGTGCAGATCGGCAACTTGTAGGTGTCGCACAGCGGTTTCGCAACCGCGAACTGAGTCAATGCAGTCGAGACGTTGAGCCGAATGCGCCCGCGCTGATCAGGACCGATTGTTTGGGAAAGGTTCTGCATCATCAACGGCACAAGGTCCATGAACTCTGCGAGGCCGGGTTGTTTGGCAGCCAGAGTGTCACCGAGAACTCGCACGTTGTCGGCTATGGCACCGACATCATCGCCGTGAGTTGTCATGAAACTGTTCAACTGGTCGAAGACCACCTGCAGATCCTGCAGAGGCTGTGAGATGTCCATGTTCTGGTTCGCCCACTGATCGCCCAATGTGCCGAGGTCACCGACAAGTTCGTCGAGGCTGACCTGCCTCGCGTCCAGAGCATTCATCAAGGTATTGAGATTGTCGACAAGGGCACCGATGTCTTCCGACCGAGCGCCGACAACTCCGGTTGCCGTGCTGAGGTTGCGAATTGCGGTGTTGAATTGATCGCCCTGACCCTGCCATCCGGCAGCGCCGCGGCTCACGAGATCGCCGAGATTGCCCCCATCCCCGGCAAATGCGTCGGCCAAAGTGCTGACGCTTCCCATCAAGCCGTCGAAATCTATGGGGGAGTGGGCACGTTCGATCGGAATCTGGTCGCCGTCTTTCAGCGTCTCTCCGCCGGTGTAAGCCGGGCCGAGTTCGATGTGGCGATCGCTGATCACCGATGGATTAAGGACATAGGCCGAGGCGTCGGCGGGCAGGTCCACGGAGTTGGGCATCGACATCGCTACTCGAACAGAAGTTCCGCGAGGTTCCACCGACGTGACCGTCCCGACGCCGACTCCGAGGACGGTGACCTTGCTTCCCTCGTAGATTCCGCCGACGTAGCTGAAATCGGCGTAGACGGTCTTGGACTGATCCGTTCGTCCGAAGATGTACCAACCGGGGAGTGCAATCGCCAGGGTCACGACCAGCATGGCCGTGACGGCTTTTCGTGTATTCACTTGCAGCCCTCCATGATGCCGAGCGCGCAGAGCAGATTGTCCGGGATCACGGCGGCCGGCGCGTTGACGTCGGTCCAATTGCCGGTGCCGGTGGAATCGGTGACCGAACGCAGCGCGGAAGGAAGACGAGTCAACAGCAGGTCGATCTGATCTGCGTTGTTCTTCAGCGTGGTGGTGACCTCGACGAGGTTGTCGGTCATGGCTCCGAACTCGTCCTGACGATCGACGAAAGTGGTGGAGAGCTTCGAGATGATGATTGTCAGGTTGTCGACCAGCTGAGTCAGTGCGTCCTTGCGCATCGCAAGAGTACGAACGATCGTCTGAGCATTGGCCGCAGTACCGACTATCGAATCGGTTTGTGCCGCAGCCATGTCCGACAGCTCGCGGGACATGATGAGAATCTGGTCGATCTGTTCACTGTTCTGCGCGAAAGCCGCCGAGGCGCCGCTGATTCCGGCCAGAGCCCGGCCCACCTGATCGGAATCAGTTGGAATCACCTGCGAAAGGGTGTTCATCATGGACTCCATCGCCTGTAGGTCGACGCCGGTGGCCGCAGTGGTGGCATCACTGCTGACGTCGTCGAGGCTGTACGGCACGGTTGTGCGGGAGAGCGGGATGACCCGCGCATCGGAGTCGTCGACGACTCCGGCCGGCACGATCTCCAGGTAGCGCTTGCCAAGGACCGTCTTGAGCCTGACAGTCGCCGTGCTCTGGTTTCCCAAAGGCTGGTCCTTGTCCAAGCGGAAGTTGACGACGACGTGGTCGCCGGCAAGGTCGATCGAATCCACTCGGCCCGCGGGAACCCCGGCCACGTAAACCGGATCGGTGTCGGAAAGCCCGCTGGCATTGGCCAACTCCGCTGTGTATGCCGACGTGCGTACGTTGTACCAGAGCTTCGGAATGCCCAAGGCGGCGCCGAGTCCCACCACCAGAACGAAGATTCCGAGACTACCCAGGGCGAGAGCGGTGCCGCTACCGCTGCGACGGCGATCCCCTTTGAACAGGAAGAGCATGATGCCGACGAACACGTCGATCAGCTTGACCAGGAACATCATGAGCACACCGGCGAATGTGTCGGACCGAAGATGTTGGCTTCCATGTCGCCTGCCTTCAGAGTGAAATTGCACAGATACAGGCTGATGAAACTTCCGTAACTTCCGATCCGGTTGGCGGCGTCGGCGAACTGGGGAAGGTTGGCGAGAAGTTTGTTGAACTCGTCGGTGCTCGCAATCCAACTCCCGGTGATACTTTCGAGTTGTTGCACGGTCTGACCGAATGCGCCGTTCGACCCGGCCATGATCTGAGCCAACGACGAGACAGTTCGGTTTCCCTGATCCAAGAGCGAGACCAGTTGATCGTTCTGCCCGACGACGGAAGTACTCAGATCGTTCAAACCGTCCAACAGACCGACCAATTCGGGTTGGCGTTCGTCGACGGAGGTGAGAAGAGTGTTCATGTTCGTGAGTAGTTGTGCGAAGACGTCCTGACGGTCGACAAGGCCGGAGCTCATGGTCGCGATCTGGTCGAGGAGGGTGGTCATCGCCTGGCCCTGGCCGTTGAAGGTTTCGACAAAACTTCGCGTGAGCGTGTTCACCTGCTCGGGTTGCAGCGCGGCGAACAACGGTTTGAACCCGTTCATCAGTGCCGTCAAGTTGATCGGCGGTGTTGTCTGCGCCAGCGGTATCGTGTCACCTGGTTCGAGCTGTCTTGCGGATACCGTTGTCGCGCTGTCGTCCTGCGTCAGTGCCAGATATCGAGCACCGAGCATGTCGCCGTAGCGCACGGCGGCACGGACATCCGACTCGAGGGAATATTGCGACTCGATTTCGACGTCGACGATCGCCTTGCTCGTGCCGCCGCCGTTGTCGGCAAACGCAACCGAGTCCACGCGGCCGATACGCACACCGGACATCGTGACCGGGTTACCCGGGTTGAGGCCTTCGACATCGGTGAACTCGAACGAATACGAATCGGTGCTTCCGCGAACCGGGACCGACAACGTGTTCGCCACGAACGACGCACAAGCGACGCCGGTGAGACAGAAGAGTGACAACCGAATTACCTGGCCAGGACGGACCTTCACGGGACGGTCACCTCATTGCCTCTGACCATCGGCCCCAACATCAGTGTTGTTGCCGGGTTGGGGGTGTCCGAGCGTTCCGGCGATCCGCCCAGTAGCTGATCTTCGAGGTAGCGCAGCGTGGCCGCTTCGGCTTCGCCGCCCACGACCGGGGCACTGACGGGTTGTGCAGGCGTCAGGTTGGAGCCTGAACACTGCGCGCCGCGCGAGTCCCCGTACTGCGGGCAATCATCGCCGGTGTATGGGAGCGGTTCGGCGAACGTGGCAACTGCTGTGATGTCGAACTTACCGGTGGCGAAGACCCGCGCGCCCGCGGCGCCGAACGTACTGGCATTGGCGAGGGTGGAACGCAGTCCTCCGGGATTGGCCGCGGTGGTTGCGAGTATCTTTCCGGCGGAATCGATCACAGTGATGATGTTTCGGTTGTTCTCCACGACAAAATCGTCGACGGTAGCGGCGAAGACTGCGGCCGCGCCGATCGAGGACTCGAGATTCGCTCTGTTGGCGACCATGTTGTTCGAGACGGTTGTGGCGGCTGCCAAGGTATCGAGAATGTCGGGGGTCGCGCGGTCCAACGCGTCGACGACCGACTTGAATTCGGGTGTCGATTCGAGGAATTGGTGTGCGGCGGGTGTCAGTACGCCGGACGCGGCACTGAGATTGTCTATCGTGGTACCGATCTCGGCTCCGTTTCCGTCGAGTGCCTGGCCCAGCGCAGTCAGGGCTGTCTGCAACTTCTCGGGCTGCATCGCCGTGAGGACTCCCACCAATTTGGTGTACACGTCGTAGAGCGCAACGGCTTCGGGACCGTCGTCCATGTGGATCTCGTCTCCGTCCGACAGAGTCGTCTGGCCCTGCCCATTCGGACTGTCCACGAGCTGCATGTAGATGTCGCCGAAGAACGTGCGCGGAACGACGCGGGCTACCACGTCGGCGGGAATCTTCGACGCGTCATCGGTCTGAATCTGCAACTGCACAACGGATTCGGCGGTGCCTGATTCGATTTCGCCGATTCGGCCGACGTTGACGCCGTGGTACCGAACCGGAGCTTCACCGCTGATGAGACCGGCTGTGGCTGGAACAGCGACGAAGATGTCGGTGCTCTGCTCGAGGTTTCCCGAACCGCGTAGAACCATTGTCACAGCGGCGGCGACGGCTACCACTACGGCGATCGCGCCGCGAAGGGCGTACACGATCTTTGTGTGTGTAGTGAGTCTGTCCACGGCTCAGACCCCCATTCCCGGGATCTGGGGCACGAGGCCCCACAGCGCGAAAGTCATCAGTACGTCGAGGATTCCGATCGCGAGGATCGCAGTCCGAAGCGCGCGCCCGGCAGCCTGCCCGACGCCGGCCGGACCACCGGAGGCATAGTAGCCGTACGCGCAGTGAACCAGCGCGACAACAGCGGCGAACACCACGGCCTTGAGGCCCGAGTACAGGAGATCCTGCGGCGAGATCGCCAGATGGAAGAAGTAGTCGTAAGTACCTGCCGATGCACCGTTGAAGAACACGACGACCAGTCGGGTCGACAGGTAGCTGGCGAGCAGTCCGATCATGTAGATCGGGATGACGCAGATCATGGCAGCGATCACCCGCGTACCCGCGAGGAAGGGGATGGATCGGATCGCCATCGAGTCGAGTGCGTCGATCTCGTCCGAGATGCGCATAGCCCCGATCTGGGCAGTGAAACCCGTTCCGACCTTGGCGGCCAACGCGATAGCGACGACAACAGGGGCCAGCTCACGGGTGTTCGCGACCGCAGACAGCATGCCCGAGAGCGAGGTCATCCCGACGAGTTCGAGGCCCCGGTGAGTCTCGACGCCCAACATCATTGCCGCGGCGAGCGACATCGCGAAGACGATCCCGATGGTGCCGCCGCCGGACAGCAAGGAGTTCGTGCCGAAGCTGACCTCGCTGATCTGACCGAGTACGTGCTTGCGGTACTTGGTGAGCGCAAAAGGGATCGATGCGATGGTTCGGACGTAGAAAGTGACGTGCTGACCGAGGGAGACGAGGCCGTCACCTGCGGTTCGCAGGGGTCTGCTCGCTTGACGGGCTCGAACACGGAGATCGACGAGCGACATCAGAATTCACCGACTGCCGGGACGATTACGGTGTACAGCGCGGACAACACTGTGTTCACGATGAAGACGAGCGCGAACGCAATGACGACGGCCTCGTTGACTGCGTCGGCAACGCCGCGGGGGCCGCCTTTTGCATGGAGACCTTTGAAAGTGGCCACCAAAGTCGAAGCGAGACCGAAGATCGCGGCTTTCACCAAAGCCATGACGAAGTCGGACGATCGACCGTATTGGCTGAACGTTGCCATGAACGTTCCGGCCGGAAGATGCTGCACGTAGATGTGGTACAGATAGCATGCGATCACTCCGCCGAAGGTCACCATCGAGCACAGTGCGAGGGAGACGATCACTGCCGCAACCAATCTCGGAGCTACCAGGCGTTCGATCACATCGATGCCCATCACTTCCATGGCATCGATCTCTTCGCGAATCTTTCGCGAACCAAGATCGGTGCAGATCGCCGACCCGGCAACACCGGCCATCATCAACGCGCACACCAGTGCTGCGGCCTGTCCGACGATGATGAATGCCACGACGGCGCCCGAGTAGCCACCGGCACCGATGCGGCCGGCCAGTTCACCGACCGACACCGCGATGAAGACACCGATCGGAATCATGAGGAGCAGCGACGGACCAGTGCTGACGCGACCGATGAAGAGCGTCTGAGTGATCGTCTCGTGCAACGAGAGTCGCCTGCGGAGGATTGCCGTGAACAGGCCGAACAGTGCCTGCACCGAGAATCCGATCAGATAGCCCCCCTGCAACGCTACGTCTCGTACCGGGCCTTTCGGGGCTGGTAGCTCGTACGTCATCTAATTGAATTCCTTTGCAGATCAACATGGTTCAGCACGAAAGTCGAACTGTTCGGACGCTGGCGGTCGAGCGAACTGCTTGTGAAGCATCTCACACATATATGTGACGTGGCAAGCATTATGTGAACGAAAATTCTCGGGGGAGTTTTCGGTGTAACAGCGACGGTCAGCGTGTTGACGTGCCAATATGAGTTCCGTCGGGTGGTGTCCTCGGCTTAAGTTCATCGAAATTCCGGAAGCCGTCGTCCGATGTCCCGGTCGGGGAGAGGGGGCCGCTTCGAGCGGTGACCCTACCCCTGGTTTCGACCACAGGGCAAGGCTTTGTTAACAAGAATTCTCTCGAGCTTCAGCATCGATGATCGGGGCGATGCAGTTGATGGCAACCTGGAGTTAGGGCAGCTAGCTGCGTATATGGAACGTTGATACAGTGGAAATCTCGAAAGTTTCCGATGGCGTGCACCGATTATGATTATGCTTATTCGCAAAAGGATTGGTTTGATGTCTGGTGGGGCTGAGAGAGGGGTGCACGAGTGAGCCCGAGACAGCAGTCTGTCGATGCGCAGACAGTTGACGAACAGACCTCGCGTGTAATCCTTCGAGCGGCGGGATCGGAGTCGGTCAAGCGACGTCCGAAGGACCGCAAGGCGAAGATCGCCGCTGCGGCTGCAATTGCGTTCAGCGAACGGGGATATCCTGCCGTAGGCGTCGAGGATATTGCGTCGTCCGTCGGTATTTCGGGTTCGGCACTCTATCGGCATTTTCCGAACAAGTATGCGATGTTCCGCCACGCGGCACTGGAATTGACCGACGCGCTCGAGAGTGCACTCGATGCGGTCTCCGTCGCCGCCGATGCAACTGACCGGGAGCGCCTACGCGAGGATTTGCTGGCTGTGATCCGAACGACGGTGCGTAATCGGCGCACAGCCGGGATCTACCGGTGGGAGAGTCGGTTTCTCGACGCTGCCGATCGGAAATCGGTCCGAGCTCAGGCAGCTGCTGTCAATCGCCGAGTTGCACTGCATCTTTCACGCTCCGAACCGCCGGCGAATGCTCGTGCCGAAACCATCCTCACCTCAGCGATGTTCAGCGTGATCGGCAGCATCACCGCTCACAATCTGATACTGCCCCAACGTCGGATGGAGCAAGTTCTTCTCGACGCTTGTCTGTCGATCGAACACGGTGGGAGTGCAATTACATCGCGGCGGTCGGAGCAAACTGTGTTGACGCGGTCGGTGACGACGAACAAGCGTGAACGTCTGCTGCAGGAAGCCGTGCGGCTCTTCGATTCTCGCGGTTACCACGATGTCAGTATCGAAGAGATCGCAGCCGCTGCGGGTTTGAACGCTTCCGGGATGTACCGCTACTTTCCGAGCAAAGCGGAACTTCTCGGGGCGGTGTTCTATCGAGCGGCGGACCGTCTGGACCTTGCGACGGCAGCAGTATTCGAGTCTGCGACGTCGCCGGAGGAAGCGCTGCGCGCACTGTCGGCGATGTACGTGGAGTTGTCGTTTGCACAACATGAATTGATGTCGGTCTATTTTTCCGAGATGAACAACCTTCTGCCGGGACATCGAAGCGATCTGAAGAATCGCCAGAAGCTGTACGTGGTCGAGTGGGCGCGGATACTTCGCGAAATTCGCCCCGACCTTTCGGCGATAGAGGCGAAGTTCCTGGTTCACGCTGCTTTGAACCTGGTCCCCGACATCGGACGCTTGATGAAGTTCGATGTTGCAGCAGAAAACGCCTCCACACTTCAGACGTTCATGTCAGCAGTTCTCTTCGGCCGCCCGGCTCCGCCGCCCTGAACTTCTCGCCGCCCTGAACTTCTCGCCGCCCTGAAACTTGTCGGACGGCGTGCGTAGTGTGGTCGGCTATGAGCGAAGTCGTGTCTCTGGCAGCTGCCCGCCGAATAGCGCTCGCCGCTCAAGGGTTCGGCAAATCACACCCGGCAACGGTGACGCGGCGCAATCTGGTCAGCGTGATGGACCGGCTGCAGGTCTTGCAGATCGACTCGGTCAACGTTTTCGAACGCAGTCACTACCTGCCCGTTTATGCGCGACTGGGCGCGTACGACAAGTCCAGGCTTGATCAGCTGACCTTCTCCCCGGAGTCGGGGTACCTCGAATACTGGGGACACGAAGCGACGTTCCTGCCCGTGGACATGTGGCCGCTCTTTCGTTGGCGCATGGACCAGTTTCGTGACAAAGCGTTGAGCGACAAGAACGGATGGGCGTCTGATCGGCGCCACTTCCTCGACTGGTTGCGCAACGAACTGCGTGAAAACGGTCCGATGGCGGCGAGCGAAGTCGAGCATGAAGCGAATACACGCCGCGGCCCGTGGTGGGGGTGGTCGGACGTGAAAGTCGGGCTGGAGACTCTGTTCCGGTGGGGCGAAGTGGTATCGGCGGGTCGCGCAGGATTCGAACGTCGATACGGCCTTGCCGAACACATGCTCGCGCCCGAGATCCTCGATGCGAGGATCGATCGATCGGACGCGATCCGTGAGCTGGTGCTGCGCGGTGTGAAGGCCCACGGACTCGGTACGCTCGACGATATCGCCGACTACTTTCGGCTGCCGAGCGCTGAGGCACGAATTGCCTTGCGTGAGCTCGAAGACGCCGGCAATGTACGCAGTATTTCCGTCGAGGGCTGGGAGCGTCGCGGCAAGCCTCGCGAGGTATGGATTGACCCACAGGCAAAGCGTCCAAGGTCGATCCGAACCGAGGCTCTGTTGTCGCCCTTCGATCCGGTAGTGTGGGCGCGCGATCGAGCGTTGCGGCTCTTCGACTTTCACTACCGGATCGAGATCTATACTCCCGCACACAAGCGGGTTCACGGCTACTATGTGCTCCCCGTGTTGATCGACGACAATATCTGCGCGCGAGTCGATCTCAAGAACGACCGACAGAGCCGTCGGCTACTCGTGCGCGCTGCTTGGGCCGAGCCCACCGCCGATGCCGACACTGCACCGCGTCTGGCTGAGCTCCTTCGTAGAACCGCAATGTGGCAAGGCTGCGACACCGTAGTCGTGGAGAACAATGGAACATTGGCATCAGAGCTGGCCGCTGTGATGGCCGGCGACGAGGTGGCTGCGGTGGGCGCGCGCTAGGTCAATCTGGAACGGTGAGTCTCCCGTCGACTGCAGCTCGGTTGATGGAATCTCTTAATGCCGAACAAGTTCCGGTGCGAATTTTCGGCGACGCCTTGTCTTCGCGATACTCCGAACACACGTTGTGCGGATCCGATCGCCATTGAGTCGAGGTATGTTGCCAGCTGTTCTTCTCGACGAGGACATATGTTCCACACCTCTCGCAGTCCACTGGTTCCATGGTCACTGCGCTGCTCCTGCACGGCGTGCGAGGTTGTCTGCAACCTCCTGTTTCCACACCTCGATGGGTTTGCTTGTGTCCATCTCGAATTCGAAGCGATCGATCATCTCGGGCGTGACGTCGGCGACGTCGACGTAGAACTGCTCGTACCACCGCCTCAGTTGGTAGACCGGACCGTCCTCGGTGCAGAGTAGTGGGTTGTCGATGCGGGTCTTGTTCTTCCAGATCTCGATGTCCTGCTCGAATCCGACGCCGATGTAACCGATCATCGCGTCAACGGTTTGGTCCGCTATCCCGGCGGGAAGTTCCTCGGTCTTCTTGACGGTGATGCCGTACATCAGGACAAACTTGTTCGGGCTGACCGGATAGTGGCAGTTGATCAAAACCGAATCCACCTTGAACGTTTCGTACTGGTACACCAGATCGTCGATCATGAACGACGGTCCGTGATAGGCGGCCACCGAGAAGTTCGAGACCAACTTCGGCACGTCGGGATCCGTCCAGGTCACGATGTCGTCGCGGTTGATACCGCTCTGCTCCTGGATGGCGACATGCCCCTCGAAGACGTTCTTGAAGTAAGTGGGAAACGAAAAGTGCACGTAGAAGAAGTGCGCCATGTCCACGACGTTGTCGACGATTTCTCGACAGTTGGTGTCGATGACGATTGACTTCCATACCCAATCGGTCCATTCGTGGTCCGGAGTTTTGATTACCGGTATGGCGACTTCGGCCGGAGGCGGATTGCCTTCGGGGTCATGCCAGACGAAGAGCAGTCCGTCTTGTTCGAGGGTGGTCCAGGCGCGAGTTTTGGCAAGCGGTGGAACGCGGCGTGCATAGGGGATCGCGGTGCATTTGCCGTTGCCGCCCCAACGCCAGTCGTGGAAGGGGCAGGCGACTGAATCGCCCTTGACCGTGCCCTGACTGAGGTCGCCGCCCATGTGACGGCAGTAGGCATCGAGGACCTTCAATTCGCCCTGGCTGTCGGCAAATACGACAAGCTTGGTGCCGAAGGCCTCGATCGGATGTGGGTTCCCGTCGTGGAAATCCGTTGCAAGTCCGAGGCAGTGCCATCCGCGGGCAAAACGTTCGGGAGCAGCGCCCTCGTCGATCATGCGGATGTCGTCGACTTCGCCGAGGTCCGTTGTGGTCGTCACGTCTGTGGTCAAAACGTCGTCCTTTGTTCAGTGATCTGTGTTGGCCACTGTGGTGAGGAGTTGGTCCAGGTTCAACGGGGGTAACCGGTGATCGGTATAGCTGCAGGTGGAGTGGCCAGGCAGGTTTGTCTCCCGCACGGTGGGAAACGCCCTGGCGGTTCGTCCGGTGAAGGCCCAGATTTGCAGTCAGCAGAGCACGCCCAGCGCTGTCCTCTCGACGGGCGGATCACCGAAACGGAGACGCCATGTCGGTCGGACCGATCACAGAAGAGCCCATCCCTATGTCAACCCTCGACAGGTTGGCGATGGTAGTGGATTGCTTTCGAGACACGCCGCGGTTGACGCTGGGCGAGGTGGCCCGTCGAACCGGGATTCCGCGATCGTCCGTGCACAGGATGCTTCTGAAGCTAGTGAGGATGGATTGGCTTCGCAGAGAAGGCCTCGAGTACGAAATCGGCGACAAACTCGGCGATCTTGGGGCAATCTCGTTGTATCGAAACAAGTTCGAGAGGGTGGTGGTGCCGTTGTTGTACAACCTGCACCTCGTCACCAATCAGGCCGTACATCTCGGGGTCCTCGAGGGAAGCAACGTGCGATACCTTCAGAAGATCGGCAGCCAGGCGATACCTGACCTCCAGACAGGCGTTGGCTCTCGCATCCCGGCGCGATCCTCGGCAATCGGCAAGGCACTCTTGGCAGCGGGCCGCCGTTCGACGGTCGCGCAACATTCCGCAATAGCCAACCATCGGTACGGTGTCGTATTCGGTACGTGTACTTCGGGTCTCGGCTGCATCGGTGTGCGGGTGGGTGTGCTGGGCGAAGCGGAAGTCGGTCTGTCGATCAGCGGCCCACTCGTTCGAGGCAAGATCGACGATCGACACGTTGCACCGGTACAGATGGCCGCGGTGGCAATCTCCCAGTATTTCGAGGTGCCGGGTGGTCGTCACCAGCAGACCGGTTAGCTCGGCAATGCGCAGAGTGCGCCTCCTCCGACTCCGCGTAAAGCGCAGTGGGGGAGACGCACTCGGATGAATCTGCGTCAGCGAAGAGCCGCAAGCGCGTCGATACGCTTGGCCGCGTCCTCCATGATGTTCTCGATCAGTTCCTTGCAGCTGGGCAGATCGTTGATCATTCCGACAACCTGACCCGAGGCAAGCACGCCGGCTTCCGTATTGCCCTCGACCAGACCGGCCTTGAGCAACATCGGGGTATTCGCCGCCATGATGATTTGCATCAGCGTGCGGTCACCCGAGCGCTTCATCGCGAGGCCGTCCTTGGCGAGAGTCGACCACTTCATACCTGTCATTGCCTTGAACTTGGTGGCGTTCTTGGCAGCAGCGATCAAACCGGTTGCATAGCTGGAACCTTCGAGGCTGTTGACCAGGTCGGTGTTGAGCACACGATGAGGCATGCCGTCGACCTTGCGTGAGACCGTCGTATCCGTCAGTCCTCGCTTGAGGTATTCCTGCTTGACGGAGTCCGGCACCGAAGAGTCACTGGTGAGCAAGAAACGCGTCCCCATGGCGACACCGGCAGCGCCGTACGCCAACGCTGCGGCCAGCCCGCGGCCGTCGAAGAATCCGCCACCGGCGATGACCGGAATATCGACCGCGTCGAGAACCGAGGGGAGAAGCAATGTCGTTGCCACACCGCCGGTGTGACCACCACCTTCGCCGCCCTGGACGATGACGGCGTCCGCGCCCCAAGATGCAACCTTGACCGCATGCTTCGCGGCACCGATCGACGGTACGACGACGATGCCGTGGTCCTTGAGCTTGGCGATCAGTTCCTTCTTGGGAGCCAAGGCAAACGACGCGACCTTGACGCCCTCACGGATCAGCAGGTCCGCGCGCTGCGGCGCGTCGGTGGCGTCGGCACGCATGTTGACGCCGAACGGCTTGTCCGTGAGCTGTTTCGTCTTCTTGATCGCGTGCTCGAGCTCGTCGTAGGTCATCGTGGCCGAAGCCAGGATGCCGAGACCGCCCGCGTTGGCCGTCGCCGACGTCAGTGCTGGCCCGGAAACCCAGCCCATGCCTGTCTGCACGATCGGGTACTCGACACCGACCAGTTCGGTCAGTGCTGTCTTCAGAGTGGGGGTCATGCCGAGACCTCACGGTCCCGGAGGTTGCGCGGATCGAGGGTCTCGCGAATGAGGTGGAGCTCTTCGGCGGTGGGGTCACGGGTGATACCGGCCTCGGCGAGTCCGGCTACCTCGAACGAGGTGTTCTCGGCTACCTCTTCGGCGGTGACGCCGGGATGGAGGCTCAGCGCGCGGAAGGTGTTTCCCGGTCCACCGAAGTCGAAGACACCGAGGTTGGTGACAACGCGGGGGATGTTCAGGTACTTGTATGCCGGGTTCTCGGGATCGATCTGGTCGTAGCCGACACCGCACACCACGTCGACCTTGTCGACGAACACTCGCTTGGAGTGCTTGGGGACGAAGTAGCTCGTCGCGTGGTTGATGGTGTTGCCCGGGGCGCCGCGCACACCGAACATCTGACGCGTCGGCTGCTGAAGCGGGCCGAAGGCGGAGAGGTTCTGGTTGCCGTGGCGATCGAGCTGATTGGCGCCCATGACTACGTGGCGACGGCCCGAAGCGACGACGTCGAACACCTTGCGGAAAGGCATCCATCCTTCGATGGGGCCCTTCGTTCCGACTGCCGGGGTGTCCTCGAGAATGAGGGCTTCACCATCGGTGATCAGCAGGTCGGGTTCGGTGGTGAGCCGAGCCAGGCGAGCGCCGATGGTGGACGACGTCGACATCGGGCTGGCCATGATTTCGCCTGCACCGGAGAAGATTTCAGCGCACGCGAGAACAACGTACTCTGCGCGGGTGACGGTGGATTCGCTCATTTTGCCTGCTCCCCTGCCTTTGATGAATCGGCAAACTTCTTTACTGCGGCTTGGTAGTCCTCTTCGCTGCCGGAGAGGAAGGTGTCGACGAACGTCTGCCACGACTCGGGGGTCTTGGCGGCCTCGGCGTAGTGACGCTGGAACTTCTCGTCGCGGCCGTAGCTTTCGCCGGCCAACGTGAAGTGGGCACCGTTCGGGGCCTCGACGACGGCGTCGACCATCATGCGGTTGAGCAGAAGATTCTGCAGTGGAACGGATTTGACCAGTTCCTCGGTCTCGACAATGCGTTCGACGGAGACGTAACGCTTTTCGGCGGCCATGCAGTACAGGTCGTCGAAGTACGGGTCGACACCGTTGTACGCGGCATTGCCGTGCTTGTCACCGAGATTGAGGTGAACGAACGACGCATCGAGGTTGAGTGCAGGCATCGCGATCAAGGTCTCGGAACGGCCGTCGGCCTCGGGGTACGGGGAGGTGACGGTCTTGAGTTCGTCGCCCCAGAAGTTGCGAACGTCCGAACCCAGGCCTGCGCGGATCGGGAGGAAAGGGAGGCGAGCGGCAGCGGCTTCGAGGCCGCACTTGACCATTCCCTCGTCCATCTCGCGGACTTCGATCTCACCGGCGGTGCGCGCCTTGGCAAACCACGGATCGTAGAACGGTGCGGAGTCCAGGGACACGAAACCGTAGTACGCCTTCTTGACCTTGCCGGCCGAGCACAGCAGCCCGAGATCCGGTCCGCCGTAAGTGACCACGGTCAGGTCCTTGATGTCCGAACGCAGAATCGCACGCACGAAGGCCATCGGCTTGCGGCGAGATCCCCAGCCGCCCAAGCCGATCGTCATTCCGCTGCGGAGCTCGCCGACTACCTCGTCGAGCGACTTCGTCTTGTCACGCTTGCTAGCCATGTTTGTCTCAGCCTTCCTTCTGGGTTGCGTTCTCGCGCGGCTTGCCGGTGGCGACGAACTCGTCGCGGTGTTCGTCGGACACACCGAGGAGGTTGAGTTCGAAGGTGTAGCCCTGCTCGAGGCGGTAGCTGCCCTTGACGTCGACCGGGTCGATGCCGTTGATGGCTTCCTTGGCGCACCGGATGATGCGGGTGTCCTTCGCGGCGATCTTTGCGGCGATCTCGCGAGCGCACTCGTCGAGCTTCTCGCGCGGGACCACGTCGTAGACGCTGCCGAACTGTTTGAGTGTGTGGGCGTCGACGCTCTGTGCGGTGTAGTAGAGCGTGCGCATCATGTGCTGCGGCACCAGTCGTGAGAGGTGTGTGGCAGCGCCGAGTGCGCCGCGGTCGACCTCGGGGAGGGAGAAGATCGCGTCGTCGGAAGCGACGATCACGTCCGCGTTGCCGACCAGTCCGATGCCACCGCCGACACAGAATCCGTTGACGGCCACGACGACGGGTACAGCGCAGTCGTAGACGGCTGCGAAGGCCGCGGCGCAACCGCGGTTGGCGGCGACCAGCGCGTCGAATCCCTCGGTCGCCTGCATCTCCTTGATGTCGACGCCGGCGTTGAATCCGCGTCCCTCGGCTCGCAGGATCACCACGTGAGTGTTGAGATCCTTGCCCGCGTCGAGGATGGCGTCGGCAAGCTCGAACCATCCCTTGGACGGGATTGCATTGACCGGCGCGTAGTCGATGGTGACCGTGGTGATGCCGGTTCCGTCGGAGGAGGTGCTGATGCCCATATCGGGATTCCTTACGTCTGTGTACCAAACCAAGCGATTGCTTGGTAAGTTAGCACACAAGCGGAGCCGACAAGCCCGAGCAGAGTGCATTAGGAGACAAATATGAGTGGATTGGTCGACGGACGCGTAGTCATCATCACCGGGGCTGGTCGCGGGATCGGGCGTGCGCATGCATTGGCGTTTGCTGCCGAGGGCGCCAAGGTCGTCGTCAACGACATCGGTGCGGGTGCCGACGGTTCCGAGACCGGTGAGAGTCCGGCCGAGCAGGTTGTCGCGGAGATCATCGCCGCCGGTGGCCAAGCAGTGGTCAACGGAGACGACGTCGCCGACTGGGCGGGCGCCGAGAATCTGATCAAGACCGCGATCGACACCTTCGGTGGCCTGGACGTACTCGTGAACAACGCGGGCTTCCTGCGGGACCGCATGCTGGTCGGCATGAGCGAAGGCGAGTGGGACGCGGTGATTCGCGTGCACCTCAAGGGGCACTTCGCGCCGCTGCGTCACGCTGCTGCCTACTGGCGCGCTGAGGCCAAGGCGGGCAAGACCGTCGACGCACGCATCATCAACACCAGTTCGGGTGCAGGACTGCAAGGTTCGATCGGCCAGGGTAACTACGCTGCCGCGAAGGCCGGTATCGCCGAGATGACCATCCAGGCCGCAGCCGAGCTCAAGAATTACGGCGTCAGTGTCAACGCGATCGCGCCTGCTGCGCGCACGCGCATGACCGTCGGCGCGGGTGGGGCGATGGCCGAGTCGATGGCAGCTCCCGAAGAGGGCTTCGATGCCATGGCGCCCGAGAACATCTCGCCGCTGGTCGTCTGGCTCGGTAGCGCCGAGTCCAAGGACGTCACGGGGCGGGTGTTCGAGGTCGAGGGCGGAAAGATCACCGTCGCGGAGGGCTGGCGTCACGGCCCGAGCGAGGACAAGGGTGACCGTTGGGACCCGAAGGAGATCGGGCCCGTCGTGGCAACGCTGTTGGAGAAGGCGGAGATTCCGACGCCGGTGTACGGAGCGTAGGGCCTCCGGCCCTGTGAGTGGTTAAGGAGTGCAGGGACTCCTTAACCACTCACAGGCGGTGTGCCGCCTACGCAGGCGCCCGAACCACCAACACGGTGCCGGGGAACTCTGCGGCGAGCTCGCGCCGAGAATGCTTCACGCAGGCTGTGCCGTAGCCCTTCTTGCGAGATTCCGGCGCGATCCAGATCGCCACGTTGACCTCTTGGCCGTCGAGTTCGCCGAATACCAGGCCGACGCTCTTCGCGCCGTCACCGGACACGTCCTCGGCGACGAACCAGGCAGCGGTCTCGTCGTCGATCCGGCCGAGGCCACCGACGCGCTCAGCTTCGATCCGATCCTCGCTCCACGGCTTGCCGTCTTCGCCGAGCTGCTCGCCCGAACGAATCGTGAACAGCGACTTGTCTTCTGCGCTGTCGCTGAACGGACGCAGGGTGAAGTTCTGCCCGCTGCTCGCGGGACGATCGAGCGTCGTCCATTCGAGAGTGGCGTCGAGATTCTCCAGCTCGCCCTGGATGCGATCGCGCGCAGCCTTGGTGAGTGCACTGAACTTGAGGCTCAGAACTGCTTCGGCATTTGCTTCCGACGTGCCGAGGAGTTCCGCGACGGTGGTCAGTGCCTCCTGGTGGTCCTTGCTGTCGACCACTGCGTCCAGCACCTCGTGGCGACGCTCCAGCGCACGCACGAGGGCTGAGGTGATCTCGCGTCGGTCCAGGATTTGATCTTGAATATGCGTCGTCATATATGCGACTCCTTGCTGTGTTCGAGGCTCTGTCGAAACGCCGTGCGGACCGTACGAGTCAATAGTGCTCCAACTCGCTCGTTATGGCACGTGTTCAGCCTCCGGTGCGGCGAACGAGCCGTTCGTAGCGCTGGCGGGCAGCTTGAGTGCTGCCGAGCCCGAGTCCGAAGGCAATATCTTGCCAGGTCATGCCCCGTTCGCGGGCAATTCCGAGGAACAGTGCTTCCAGCTGTTCCATTTCGGCTCGGGCCTTGGGAATCAGAGTCAACGCAGCCATGACATCGGCGTCGTCGACCTCGGGTTCGTTCGCCTGCGGTGTGTCGGTGCCGCCGGCAAGACGAGCCACGACGCGCACCGCGCCGTAGGGCTCGAGCATCTCCGGATGAGATTGCCGCGCGCGCTGGCTTTGGGTCGCGCCGTGGCGCTCGCTGATCCGAAAGAGTCCGGCGTACTCGCGATGTGCGCGTTCGCGGCCGGAATCGATCGGTCTGAACTGGTCATCGGTCATGAACCCAGGCTGGCACGAACCCGGGTCAATGTAAACGTTTTGTTGTAAACAGTCCGTTTATTTCTTCAGCGGCTCGCACACGATGACGGGAATGACCCGGTCGGTCCAGGCCTGATAGTTGTCGAAATCCGGATACATCGCCGTCAACATCGGCCACAGCCGAGCACGCTCGTCCTCGGTGGAGACGCGGGCTTTCATCGATCGGATCCGAGACTTGATCTGCACCGTCACCACCGGATCCGCCTTGATGTTGAGGTACCACATCGGGTTCTTCGGAAGACCACCTTGCGACGCCACCAGAATCACGTTCTCGCCGTCCTCGAGGAACAGCAACGGACTGATCCGCTCCTCGCCGGATTTGCGACCGGTGGTGGTGAGCAGGCAGATCGGCAGCCCGCGTGGGAACGCGCTGCCGACCCGCCACTTGCTACCCAGCCGCCCGTCGGTGGCGCGATACATGGCGACGTTTGCCTTCGACATCCACTTGATGATCTTGACCGTCGCCGGAGCGTCGAGTCCCTTGGGTTTAGCTGGGGGAGTAGTCATCTCAGATACGCTCGATGATGGTTCCGGTGGCCAGCGCGCCGCCGGCGCACATCGTGATCAGAGCCGTCGAGCCGTTGCGACGCTCCAATTCGTGCAGTGCGGTGGTGATCAGTCGAGAGCCCGTACTGCCGACCGGATGGCCGAGAGCGAGCGCGCCGCCGTTGACATTGACGTTGTCGAAGTCAGGTTCGTGAACCTGAGCCCAGGACAGTGCGACGGATGCGAATGCTTCGTTGATCTCGAACAGATCGAGGTCCCGAATTATCTGCACGCAGTTTTGACATATCTCAAAACCTTGCTGGTAGGCC